>NZ_JBISWK010000025.1:0-540 GCF_044462205.1 Kocuria rhizosphaericola
GCCGCCGGCGACCCTGATCCGCTTGTATTCCACCGTCCCCCACAGTCGACAGCTGCCCGCCGCGGCGGAGCCCGAGGAGTAGTTCTTCATGACCTATGTTCTTCCGTTCACCGAGATCGACCTGTCCGACCTCGAAGAGGTCGGCGGCAAGAACGCCTCCCTGGGGGAGCTGATCCGCATCCTGGACTCTGCGGGGGTGCAGGTGCCCGGTGGTTTCGCCACGACGGCGACCGCCTTCCGGGAGTTCCTTCGGGTCGACGGGCTGGGCGGGCGGATCGCCCAGGCCCTGGAGGGCCTGGACACCGCCGACGTGAACGCCCTGGCGGCCGCGGGCGCGCGGATCCGGTCGATGATCCGTCAGGCGCCGCTGCCGGTGGGGCTGGAGAACGCCATCCGCACTGCCTACGAGGAGCTGGCCGGGGCTCAGCCCGACGGTGTGGAGGTGTCCTGGGCGGTGCGCTCGAGCGCGACCGCGGAGGACCTGCCGGAGGCCTCCTTCGCCGGCCAGCAGGAGACGTTCCTGAACGTCCGCGGCGTGGA
>NZ_JBISWK010000026.1:0-14335 GCF_044462205.1 Kocuria rhizosphaericola
GGTCTGTTGTTTGAGAACTCAATAGTGTGCCATGTTTGTTGATACCGGATGTTTTATTCGGTTGATTGGTTGTCGCCGTTCCGCCTCCGTGGGGTGGTGGCAGCATTTTCAGCCGGGGTTTGATGTTTTCGTTGTTTTTTTGACGGAGAGTTTGATCCTGGCTCAGGACGAACGCTGGCGGCGTGCTTAACACATGCAAGTCGAACGATGATGCCCAGCTTGCTGGGTGGATTAGTGGCGAACGGGTGAGTAATACGTGAGTAACCTGCCCTTGACTCTGGGATAAGCCTGGGAAACTGGGTCTAATACTGGATACTACCGTCCATCGCATGGTGGGTGGTGGAAAGGGTTTTACTGGTTTTGGATGGGCTCACGGCCTATCAGCTTGTTGGTGGGGTAATGGCTCACCAAGGCGACGACGGGTAGCCGGCCTGAGAGGGTGACCGGCCACACTGGGACTGAGACACGGCCCAGACTCCTACGGGAGGCAGCAGTGGGGAATATTGCACAATGGGCGGAAGCCTGATGCAGCGACGCCGCGTGAGGGATGACGGCCTTCGGGTTGTAAACCTCTTTCAGTAGGGAAGAAGCGAGAGTGACGGTACCTGCAGAAGAAGCGCCGGCTAACTACGTGCCAGCAGCCGCGGTAATACGTAGGGCGCAAGCGTTGTCCGGAATTATTGGGCGTAAAGAGCTCGTAGGCGGTTTGTCGCGTCTGCTGTGAAAGCCCGGGGCTCAACCCCGGGTCTGCAGTGGGTACGGGCAGACTAGAGTGCAGTAGGGGAGACTGGAATTCCTGGTGTAGCGGTGAAATGCGCAGATATCAGGAGGAACACCGATGGCGAAGGCAGGTCTCTGGGCTGTTACTGACGCTGAGGAGCGAAAGCATGGGGAGCGAACAGGATTAGATACCCTGGTAGTCCATGCCGTAAACGTTGGGCACTAGGTGTGGGGGACATTCCACGTTTTCCGCGCCGTAGCTAACGCATTAAGTGCCCCGCCTGGGGAGTACGGCCGCAAGGCTAAAACTCAAAGGAATTGACGGGGGCCCGCACAAGCGGCGGAGCATGCGGATTAATTCGATGCAACGCGAAGAACCTTACCAAGGCTTGACATTCACCGGACCGCCTCAGAGATGGGGTTTCCCTTCGGGGTCGGTGGACAGGTGGTGCATGGTTGTCGTCAGCTCGTGTCGTGAGATGTTGGGTTAAGTCCCGCAACGAGCGCAACCCTCGTTCTATGTTGCCAGCACGTGATGGTGGGGACTCATAGGAGACTGCCGGGGTCAACTCGGAGGAAGGTGGGGATGACGTCAAATCATCATGCCCCTTATGTCTTGGGCTTCACGCATGCTACAATGGCCGGTACAAAGGGTTGCGATACTGTGAGGTGGAGCTAATCCCAAAAAGCCGGTCTCAGTTCGGATTGAGGTCTGCAACTCGACCTCATGAAGTCGGAGTCGCTAGTAATCGCAGATCAGCAACGCTGCGGTGAATACGTTCCCGGGCCTTGTACACACCGCCCGTCAAGTCACGAAAGTTGGTAACACCCGAAGCCGGTGGCCTAACCCCTTGTGGGAGGGAGCCGTCGAAGGTGGGACTGGCGATTGGGACTAAGTCGTAACAAGGTAGCCGTACCGGAAGGTGCGGCTGGATCACCTCCTTTCTAAGGAGCCGTTGACCGCCGTGTGGTGGTCGCCCCCGCCTCAGTGCCCGTTCGTGGTGCTGGTGGGGTGAGCTCATGGGTGGAATATCAACGAGCAAGTGGCCGCTTCGCCTTTTCGTGTCCTGGTTCGCCGGGGTGTGGAGGGGGTGCCGGCCCGGTGTCGTCCTAGTACCTGCTGCTGGTCGTGAGCTTCGTTCTCGCGTGCTGGTGGTGGTGGAAGGGGTGGCTGCCGGGGTGGTCGGGGTGGTCCGTGGTGCACTATTGGGTCCTGAGACAACAGGCCCCGTCGCGGTGGGTTCTGCTGCTGTCCTCCTGTTCGGGGGGTGGTGGTGGGTCCGGTGTGGTGGGGTGTGGTGTCGGGTTCCCGGTGTCCTGCCGGTGGGTGGTTCTCCTTTGGGGGACCGGCCGCCAGGGTGTGGGATGTGCGGGTTGTTGTTTGAGAACTGTATAGTGGACGCGAGCATCTTAAGAACGGGTGCCGCAGGTGCGCGGGCGTTCTCGTCCTCCTTCGGGGGGTCGGGGCTCTCGTGCGGTTGTGGTGCCGTGTTCGTGATTGATCGCCGGAAACGCCGCTGCCGTGCTCCTTTTCGAGGGGGTGTGGTGGTGGTGGTATTCGGTGTGTTCTGTGATCATGTGGCAAGTTTTTAAGGGCGCACGGTGGATGCCTTGGCATCAGGAGCCGATGAAGGACGCGGTAATCTGCGATAAGCCTCGGGGAGCTGATAAACGAGCTGTGATCCGAGGGTCTCCGAATGGGGAAACCCCGCCGCGTGTTATGCGTGGTGACCCGCACCTGAATTCATAGGGTGTGTGGAGGGAACGTGGGGAAGTGAAACATCTCAGTACCCACAGGAAGAGAAAACAACAGTGATTCCGTCAGTAGTGGCGAGCGAACGCGGAAGAGGCCAAACCGATGGTGTGTGATACCCGGCAGGGGTTGCATCATCGGGGTCGTGGGGCACGTCGTCCCGGGTCTGCCGGCCCGGGCGTGTGAGTGCAGGACGATAGTCGAACCGGTGTGAGTGCCGGACCGGAGAGGGTGGGAGTCCCGTAGACGAAATCGTTGCTGCCGCACGGAGCGTGTACCCAAGTAGCACGGGGCCCGAGAAATCCCGTGTGAATCTGCCAGGACCACCTGGTAAGCCTAAATACTACCTGATGACCGATAGCGGACCAGTACCGTGAGGGAAAGGTGAAAAGTACCCCGGGAGGGGAGTGAAATAGTACCTGAAACCGTGTGCCTACAAACCGTCGGAGCCCTACAAGGTGACGGCGTGCCTTTTGAAGAATGAGCCTGCGAGTTAGTGTTACGTCGCGAGGTTAACCCGTGAGGGGTATCCGTAGCGAAAGCGAGTCTGAATAGGGCGAGTGAGTGGCGTGATCTAGACCCGAAGCGAAGTGATCTACCCATGGCCAGGTTGAAGCGCGTGTAAGAGCGCGTGGAGGACCGAACCCACTTCAGTTGAAAATGGAGGGGATGAGCTGTGGGTAGGGGTGAAAGGCCAATCAAACTTCGTGATAGCTGGTTCTCCCCGAAATGCATTTAGGTGCAGCGTTACGTGTTTCTTGCCGGAGGTAGAGCTACTGGATGGCCGATGGGCCCTACAAGGTTACTGACGTCAGCCAAACTCCGAATGCCGGTAAGTGAGAGCGTAGCAGTGAGACTGTGGGGGATAAGCTTCATAGTCGAGAGGGAAACAGCCCAGACCACCAACTAAGGCCCCTAAGCGTGTGCTAAGTGGGAAAGGATGTGGAGTTGCTTAGACAACCAGGAGGTTGGCTTAGAAGCAGCCATCCTTGAAAGAGTGCGTAATAGCTCACTGGTCAAGTGATTCCGCGCCGACAATGTAGCGGGGCTCAAGTACACCGCCGAAGTTGTGGCATTGCACCAATGATACCCAACCAGGGCACATGATCCTGGTTCAGGTGGTGCGATGGGTAGGGGAGCGTCGTGTGGGCAGTGAAGCTGCGGGGTGACCCAGTGGTGGAGCCCACACGAGTGAGAATGCAGGCATGAGTAGCGAATGACGGGTGAGAAACCCGTCCGCCGGATGATCAAGGGTTCCAGGGTCAAGCTAATCTGCCCTGGGTCAGTCGGGACCTAAGGCGAGGCCGACAGGCGTAGTCGATGGACAACGGGTTGATATTCCCGTACCGGCGAAGAACCGCCCATACCGAACCGGGGACACTAACCACCCGAACCGGGCCATGCGGTGACCATTGGTCATCGCCGGCTCCGGGGAGCGTGGGACCTGAACCGGGGAGGTAAGCGTATTAACAGGTGTGACGCAGGAAGGTAGCCGAGCCGGGCGATGGTAGACCCGGTCTAAGCGTGTAGGGCGACCCGTTGGCAAATCCGCGGGTCACATGAGCCTGAGACGTGACGGGACCCCCATTCGTGGGGGGATTCGGTGATCCTATGCTGCCGAGAAAAGCATCGACGCGAGGTTCCAGCCGCCCGTACCCCAAACCGACACAGGTGATCAGGTAGAGAATACTAAGGCGATCGAGAGAATCATGGTTAAGGAACTCGGCAAAATGCCCCCGTAACTTCGGGAGAAGGGGGGCCCCGACCGTGGACACCACTTGCTGGTGCGAGCGGGTAAGGGCCGCAGAGACCAGGGGGAAGCGACTGTTTATCAAAAACACAGGTCCGTGCGAAGTCGCAAGACGATGTATACGGACTGACTCCTGCCCGGTGCTGGAAGGTTAAGAGGACCTGTTAGCCTCACGGCGAAGCGGAGAATTTAAGCCCCAGTAAACGGCGGTGGTAACTATAACCATCCTAAGGTAGCGAAATTCCTTGTCGGGTAAGTTCCGACCTGCACGAATGGAGTAACGACTTCCCCGCTGTCTCAACCATGAACTCGGCGAAATTGCAGTACGAGTAAAGATGCTCGTTACGCGCAGCAGGACGGAAAGACCCCGAGACCTTTACTATAGTTTGGTATTGGTGTTCGGTGTGGCTTGTGTAGGATAGGTGGGAGACGGTGAAGCGGGCACGCCAGTGCACGTGGAGTCAACGTTGAAATACCACTCTGGTCACTCTGGACATCTAACTTCGGCCCGTGATCCGGGTCAGGGACAGTGCCTGATGGGTAGTTTAACTGGGGCGGTTGCCTCCTAAAGAGTAACGGAGGCGCCCAAAGGTTCCCTCAGCCTGGTTGGCAATCAGGTGTCGAGTGTAAGTGCACAAGGGAGCTTGACTGTGAGAGCGACAGCTCGAGCAGGGACGAAAGTCGGGACTAGTGATCCGGCGGTACATTGTGGAATGGCCGTCGCTCAACGGATAAAAGGTACCTCGGGGATAACAGGCTGATCTTGCCCAAGAGTCCATATCGACGGCATGGTTTGGCACCTCGATGTCGGCTCGTCGCATCCTGGGGCTGGAGTTGGTCCCAAGGGTTGGGCTGTTCGCCCATTAAAGCGGTACGCGAGCTGGGTTCAGAACGTCGTGAGACAGTTCGGTCCCTATCCGCTGCGCGCGCAGGAAATTTGAGAAGACCTGTCCTTAGTACGAGAGGACCGGGACGGACGAACCTCTGGTATGGCAGTTGTACCGCCAGGTGCACCGCTGCTTCGCTACGTTCGGAAGAGATAACCGCTGAAAGCATCTAAGCGGGAAGCTCGCTTCGAGATGAGATTTCCAGGCACCGATCGGTGCGAGAGGCCCCCAGCTAGACCACTGGGTTGATAGGCCGGAGGTGGAAGCACGAACCAACGACGTGTGCAGCCGACCGGTACTAATACGCCGACAACTTACACCACACCCCCACCCCCCAACACTGTTGGGACCACCGGTGGGGACACCACAGAACACCGCGTCCACTATACGGCTCCCAACCAACAACCCGTTGGCCAGGAACCACCCAGCAGCATCCACAACAGATGACTGTGACCAGATTTCCCCCCCACCACCACCGCTCCGGCGGTGGGCGGCACCCGGGGGGAGACAGAGTTACGGCGGTCATAGCGTGGGGGAAACGCCCGGTCCCATCCCGAACCCGGAAGCTAAGACCCACAGCGCCGATGGTACTGCACCCGGAAGGGTGTGGGAGAGTAGGACACCGCCGGACCACACCCAAGGGTCGAGCCCCCGACACACCGTGTCGGGGGCTCCCCGCATTTAACCCCCCACCCCCCCCGGGGGGGGCACCAGCACGGTTCAGGCCCCCACCCTCACGGTGGGGGCCTGAACCCGTCCAGGACCGGAAGGATCAGCCGACGATCTTGCCGGGATTGAAGTTGCTCCCGGGATCCGCCGCGGCGAACAGGCTGCGCATGAGCTGCACGCCCTCGGGGGAGACGTCCTGCTCCATCCAGGAGCTGTGCTCGAGGCCCACTCCGTGGTGGTGGGACAGCGTCCCGCCGGCGTCGATGAAGGCCTGCTGGACCGCGCCCTTGATCACCGCGTACTCCCCGTGCGGGTCATCGCCGATCTCGTAGCCGAAGGTGAAGTAGAGGCAGGCGCCGGCGTGGTACGAGTGGGACATGTGGGACATGATCCACCCGGTCTTGCCCTGCGACTCGAAGGCCCGCTTCGCGGCGTCGTAGACCGCCTGGTGCACGGTGGTGAGCTTGGACCACGGTGCGGCGGTCTCGGAGACGTCGCCGATGGTGTTCTGCTCGAGCAGGAAGTCGCGCAGGTACGGCGTGTCGAACTTCTTCTGGTCGTAGAGCGCACCGGGGCCCGCTCCGAGCACCAGGGCGCCCTGCTTCTTCACGATGCCGGCCACGGCCTTCTTCCGGCGCTCGACCTCCGGCTTGCCGCCCTCGAAGCACACGTAGGCGATGCACATGGCGTCGGTGTCCCAGCCCCGCCGCCGCATGATCTCCCACAGCAGGTCCTGGCCCTTGGCCGTGACCTTCTTCTTCAGGGTGGCGGGGGCCTTCTGGGTGGACAGGGAGAACGCCGTCTCGTGGGCGTCGGAGACGCGGGCGAAAGTGGTGCTCACGCCCGACCGCGCGATACCGCGCATCGCGGTGAGCGCCTGCTGCCACGTGGGGAACATGTAGGCGATGACCTCGCGGTGCTCCGCGATGCGGTGCACGTGCACGTCGAGCTGGGTGATCACGCCCAGGCGGCCCTCGGAGCCGATGATCATCTCCCGCAGGCTCGGACCGGTGGAGGTCGAGGGAAGAGGGCGCAGCACCACGGTGCCGCCGGGGCGCACCACCCGCAGACCGCGCACGATGTCGGCGATGTCCCCGTACTTGTCGGACTGCATCCCCGAGGAGCGCGTGGCGGCCCAGCCGCCGAGGGTCGAGTGCGTGAAGGAGTCCGGGAAGTGGCCCAGCGTCCACCCGCGGGCGTTGAGCTGCTCCTCCATGTCCGGGCCCAGCACGCCGGCCTGGATGGTGGCGAGTCCGGAGGTCTCGTCCAGGGAGAGCACCTGGTTCATCCGCCCCAGATCCAGTGAAACGATCATTCGTTCTTCATGGGGGTCGGGCTGGAGGCTGCGGGAGATGCTCGTGCCGCCGCCGAAGGGGATGACCACGAGGTCCCGCTCCACGGCGAGCCGCAGCACCTGGGCCACTTCGTCCTCGGTGCCGGGGTACACGACGACGTCGGGCACGCGCGCGAAGTCGCCCGCCCGGGTGAGCAGCAGCTCGGTGACGGACTTGCCGGCCCAGTGCACGACCCTCAGCTCGTCGTCCAGTGTCAGGTGCTCGGCCCCGGTGACGGCGGCCAGCGACTCCAGGAGGGCGTCGTCGGCCCGGGAGGCGGGGACGCGCACCGTGGAGAAGTCGATGGTGTCGCGCTGCCGCGGCCGCAGGTCCACGTCCAGGGCGCTCTTGACGAACGGGGCGAAGGCAGGCTTGTTCGCGTACTCGAAGTGCACGCCTTCTTCGCCCCACCCCCACCACTTCATGTGCTTCACGTGTGCCATCTGCGCAGTACTCTCCTGGTTCTCGGGGGGTGGTGGTGCTTCAGACGTCGATGCGCGGACGGTGCTCGGCGTAGAGTGCCCGCACCGAGGACTCGATGCGGTCGTTGAACGACGACGTGGGCTCCTTCGGCCGCGCGGCCAGCGGCTCGCCGACGGCCACCACCACTCGGGGGCGGCCGCGGCGCGGCCAGCGCGCGCCACGCGGCATCGCCTCGTAGGCCCCGATCAGGGCGACGGGGACCACCGGAACGCCCACGGCCTTGGCCAGACCCGCCGCCCCGATCTTGAAGGACCCCATCTTCCCCGTGCGGGACCGCGTGCCCTCCGGGAAGATCAGCAGCGGGACGCCCGCCTTGAGCAACTGCTTGGAGAGCCCCCGGTTCGCCCCGGTGCCTGTCCGGTCCACCGGGAAGGCGTTGAAGATCAGCTCGGTGAACAGCCTCTTGTGCGGAGCCGTGAAGAAGTAGTCCGCGGCCACCCCGGTCGCGAGGTCCCGGCGGATGCGCCGGGGCACCGAGCCCAGGACCAGGGGCGCGTCGAGGTGGCTCGAGTGGTTGGCCACCACGATGCACGCCCCGTCGAGGGCGTCGGCCGCGGGGTGGGTCACCACGGACCGGCGGACCGTGCGGTACGCGAGGCCCTGCAGGAACACTCTCTGGGCGATCCGCCGGGCGAGGCGACGCCGCGGGTCGAGGAAGCGGTCGGGGCTCAGCTGCGCGGAGGACGCGGGCGGCGCCTCCGGCGAGGCCTCGGGGGAGGAGGCTGCGTTGCCGCCGTCGATCGAGCGCTGGACCGGTGCGGGGTCCCGGGGGTCGCGGCGGGTCACGAGCCGGCCGCCCGTTCCTTCTGGCGGGCCGAGGCGACCAGCCCCGAGAGCCGGCGCACGGCGGAGCGCGGCAGGTGGCGCAGGACGAACCCCAGGAGCCGGTAGCGCTTGGCGGGCATCGAGAGCACCTTGCCGCGGGCGACGTCGTCGAGAGCCTCCTCGACCACGCGCTCGGGGGTGAGCCACATGAAGGACGGGATCGAGGTCCCGCTGATGCCTGCGCGCTCGTGGAACTCCGTGCGCACCCAGCCGGGCAGCAGGGCGGTGACGTGGACGCCCGTCCCGTCGAGCTCGACGGCCAGGGCTTCGGTGAACGCGGTGGTGTAGGCCTTGATCGCCGAGTACGAGCCCATGGTGACCAGTCCCGCGGTGGAGGAGACGTTGATGATCCAGCCGGAGCCGCGCGTCGTCATCGCCCGGGCCGCCGCGGAGGAGAGGACCAGCACCGCCCGGCACATGACCTCGAACGCACGGTCGTGGGCACCGGTGTCCGGGTCGGCGAAGCGCGTCTTCACGGAGAACCCGGCATTGTTCACGAGGACGTCCACGGGGCGCTCGGGGTCCTCGACGCGGGCGGCGACGCGGTCCACGTCGGCGCGGTCGGAGAGGTCCGCGGGCAGGATCTCGACCGGCACGCCGTGCTCCGTGCGCAGCCTGGACGCCGTCTGCTCCAGGCGGTCCGCGTCGCGGGCCACCAGGACGAGTGCGTTTCCCCGGCGGGCCAGGGCCTCGGCGAACGCGGCGCCGATGCCGGACGTCCCCCCGGTCACGAGAGCGGTAAGCATGAGATCTAGGCTACACTACGGTAGCCGTAGCGCAGTCGGGTGCGGTCCGCTCGCGGGGCGCCGTCGTCGTCCGCAGGGCGGGTTCCGCCCGCAGCCCCCACCTGCTCCGCACCGGCGGCGGACCAGCACACCACCGGAGGAACCCCGTTGACCGAGACCCCCACCACGCGCGTCCTGCTGACGGGAGCCACCGGCTTCCTCGGGCAGGCGGTGCTCGAACGGCTCCTGTCCGCCCACGACGGGGTGCACGTCACCGCCGTGGTCCGGCCGAAGGGCAGCATCAGCGGTGAGCAGCGGCTGCGGCAGCTGCTGCGCAAGCCGGCCTTCCGCACCTGGCGGGAGGCGGTGGGCGACGACGAGGCCAAGCGGGTCTTCGCGGAGCGCACCGCGGTGATCGAAGGAGACCTCTCCGCCCTCGCGGAGATCACGGAACCGTTCGACGTGGTGATCCACTCCGCCTCCACCGTGTCCTTCGACCCGCCGATCGACGAGGCCTTCAGCACGAACGTCGGCGGCGCCACCGGTCTCTACGACGCGCTCCTGGCCTCCGGACAGGACCCGCACGTCATCCACGTCTCCACCTGCTACGTCGGCGGGATCGCCAAGGGCCTGCGCCCCGAGGCACCGGTGGACCACGACGTCGACTGGGCCGCCGAGTTCGAGGCCGCCCAGCGGGCGCGCGACGAGGCCGACATGGCCTCCCGGACCCCGGAGCGGCTGCAGGCCGTCATCGACGACGCCACGGCGGACCACGGCAAGGAGGGCCCCAAGTCGGTGGCCCGTGCCGCGGAGGCCGCGCGCGAGGACTGGGTCCGCACCCGCCTCGTCGAGTACGGCCGCACCCGGGCGCAGTCCCTCGGCTGGACCGACATCTACACCTTCACGAAGGCCCTGGGCGAGCGCGTCGCCGAGGAGAAGTGGGCGGGCGGCGGCCACCGCCTCTCCGTGGTCCGCCCCTCCATCATCGAGTCCGCGCTGCGCCACCCGTACCCCGGCTGGATCGACGGCTACAAGGTGGCCGACCCCCTGATCATGGCCTACGCCAAGGGCGCCCTGCCGGAGTTCCCGGGGCTGCCCGACTCCGTGCTCGACGTCATCCCCGTCGACTTCGTGGTCAACGCGATCGTGGCGCTGGCCACGGACGGGCACCGCGAGCCCTCGGGCACGGTCACGCCGGACGGTCAGGCGGACCCCGCCGCCGCGTACTACCAGGTCTGCTCGGGCGCCTCGAACCCGCTCCCGTTCCACCAGATGTACGAGAACGTCCGCTCCTTCTTCCTCGCCCACCCGCTCGAGGACGCCGAGGGCAGGCCCATCCGCGTGCCCGAGTGGAAGTTCCCCGCCAACAACGCCGTGGAACGCTCGCTGGCGGTCAAGGAGAGGCTCTCCGCGGTGGGCGGCCGGCTCACCTCGGCGCTGCCCGCGACCTCCCGCACCCGCGAGTGGGCCAACTCCATGCACCGCATGCAGTCCGGCCTCGGTTCCCTGCGCACGTACGTGGACCTCTACCAGTCCTACACGCGCACCGAGATGATCTTCGACGACGCCAGCACCCGGCAGCTCAACGACTCGCTGCCCGCCGGCACGCCCGAGGACCGGACCTTCGACGCCCGGTCGATCGACTGGGCCGACTACTGGCAGAACGTGCACCTGCCGGCCCTGACCACGATGACCAAGGCCTACGGCCGGCTCCAGGCGGCGTCCAAGCGGCGCAACGCGTCCAGGCGGGGGCTCAGCGAGGGGACGGACGTGCTCGCGGTCTTCGACCTCGAGGGCACCGTCCTGAACTCCACGGTCATCCGCCAGTACCTGCAGCTGCGCCGCCGGACGCTCCACCTCGCGAAGTGGCCCGCAGAGGTCGCCGACCTGGTCTCGAACGCCCCGACCTACCTGAAGGCCGAGAAGCGGGACCGCGGGGAGTTCATCCGGGCGTTCATGCGCCGCTACCAGGGCGTTCCCGCCGGGACCGTGCGGGAGCAGGTGGCCGGTCCGCTCGGCCAGGACATGCGGCGCCTCCTGCGCCCCGGTGCCCTGACCCGGATCGAGGAGCACCGCGCCGCGGGGCACAGGACGGTGCTGGTCACGGGGTCCATCGACCTGCTCGTGGAGCCGATCGCCCACCTCTTCGACGAGGTCGTGGCGGGCCGGATGGACGAGCGCGACGGCGTGATGACCGGCTACCTCGCCACGCCGCCCCTGGTCGACGAGGCGCGGGCCCAGTGGCTCAAGAAGTACGCCGAGCAGGGCGGCTACGACCTCACCCGCTCCTACGGCTACGGGGACTCCCACGCGGACGCCAGCTGGCTGCTGCTCATGGGCCACCCCTACACGGTCAACCCCGACCTGCCCCTGTACCGGCTGGCCCGGAAGAACCACTGGCCCATCGAGGACTGGAAGACCGCCTGAGCGCACGGGCGGCGGACGGCGAGCAGGAGGGCGCACCGATGGGCGACGACGACCGGACCGATCCGCGGACCGTGACCACCGACAAGAAGATCACCGCGGCGGCACTCGCCCTCCTCCGGGAGGGCGGGCCGCACCGGGTGAGCATCGAGGCGGTCTCGGCGGCCTCCGGGGTGGCCAAGACCTCGATCTACCGCCGCTACGCGAACAGTCTGGAGATGCTCGAGGGCGCCCTCGAGGACGCCATGACCACCTACTCGCCGCAGCGGCCGAGCGCCCCCGCGAGCTGGGACGAGGGTCTCGCCGAGGCGCTGGACTTCCTGCTCCACGACATGGGCATCGGGGTGGCGGTCTCGCTGCTGAGCGACCCGGACTCGGAGACGTCCCGGATCCTGCGGGCGCACCTGGTCCGGCCGCGCGTGGAGCGGCTCAAGGAGCTCCTCGCCGCGGAGACGGCGGCGGGACGGCTGAGCCCGGACCTCGACGTCGACGTCGTCCTCGACTTCGTGCTGGGTTCCGCCTACTCCCACGTGGCCCGGTACGGGAGTCTGGGCGAGGACTGGCCCCGGCGGGTGCACCGGGCCCTGACCGGCGTGCTCGAGGCGCACCGGCCCTGACCCGTCCGGGACGGCTCCCGGCTCAGAAGACCTCCCGCTCGTCCGGGCGCCCGGCCAGCTGCGAGGCCACGTAGTCCTCGACCGCCTGGTGCGTCGCCACGTCCTTGCCGGCGCGCTCGGAGAGGAACCACCGGTGCTCGAGCACCTCGTGCACGATCTCGGCGGGCTCGAGCTTGCGGCGCATCGGCGGGGTGACCGCCGCCATGATCGGGGAGAAGACCTCGCGCATCCACAGCTGGGCCACGAGCTCCTCGGGCAGGCCCGGATAGAGGTCCTGCCCGAGCTGGGCGATGTCGGTCAGCAGTCTGCGCGCCTGGTTCTCGTGGGCGCTGAGACCGGTGAGCCGCTGCAGGCGGCGGGTGTGGTGGCCGGGCTCCACGACCTGGGGGCGCAGCCGGATCCGCCCCTCCACGGTGTCCATGGAGGCCTCCTCGACGTCGAAGCCGAGCTCGTTGAGGCGCCGCACCCGCTCCACCACGCGCCAGCGCTCGTCCATGCTGAAGGACTCCTCGACCGTCAGCTCGCGCCACAGGAAATCGTAGGTGGCGACGAGCCGGTCGGAGACCTCGAAGGGGTCCACCACGTCCGCGATGTCGTGTCCCTCCTCCACGGCCCCGGCGAGCAGGTCCATGATCTCCCCGGCCACGTTCGTGCGGGCCAGCTCGATGTCGTACCCCCGCTGGCCGCTCGTGAGCTCGGGGTGGATCTCGCCCGTCTCCGCGTCCACCAGGTAGGCGGCGAACGCGCCGGCGTCCCGGCGGAACAGCGTGTTGGAGAGCGAGACGTCGCCCCAGTAGAAGCCGGAGAGGTGCAGCTGCACGATCAGCGAGGCGAGCGCGTCCACGAGCCGCTCGACCGTGGCTGCGCTGGGGCCGGCGGAGAAGATGGCGCGGTAGGGCAGGGAGAAGCTCAGGTGGTCGGTCACCAGGGCAGCAGGCAGGAGCTCGCCGTCGGGGGAGTAGCGGTCCGTGACCACGGAGTCCGGCACCACGGACGGGATGCCCATGCGCTGCAGCCGGCGCAGGGTGGCGTACTCGTGCCGGGCGTAGTGGGGGACGGTTTCCTTGACGGCGACGACCTTGTCGCCGGCGTGGGCGAAGCGCACGACGTGCCGGGAGATCCCGCGGGGCAGGGCGGCGAGGACGTCCTCGGGCCACTGCTCGAGGGGGGTGTCCCACGGCAGTTCCAGGAGCACCGGGTCCGGGAAGGCCGTCTGGATGGACACGTTCCCGGACCGTCCGCCGCGGGCGGAGTCGTTCTGGGGCGCGAGGGGGAAGTGTGGGCCGAGAGAACCCTTCATACCGGGTCATGCTAGCAACCGGTGCGGCCCCGGTGCCGCCGCGGGCCCTCCCGCACCCGATCCCCGCGATGCTCAGGGTGGTGAAGGTGTCGATCGAACAGCGCGTCCACGCGCACTGCGCCGGGCTCTCGTCCCAGGAGCAGAGGGCCGCCGATCTGGTCCTGGACCACCTGGACCACCTGGACGACCTCGCCCCGTACGGCTCGGCGGGGCCGGCGCAGATGAGCGGCGTCTCGCGTGCCGCGCTCTGCCGGCTGTACCGGCACCTGGGCTTCGAGTCCTTCACCGACCTCCGGGGACTGCCCGCACCCCTGTGCCAGCAGGGCGTGCCCCTCGGCCCGGACTTCCGACCCGCAGCTGTGCCAGCCCCCGGAGCAGGAGCTCGTGGACGTCGGTGAGGGCGATGTCGTCGTCCTGCTGGGCTTTCCGGCGGCGTCCCCGCGGGTTCGAGCGACTGGTGGGCCGTGCGGCCGAGCTCTGCGAGGAGCTGGACCTGCGCTGAGGCCGACGGTGGCGGTGGACGCCCGGTGCGTCGCGGGGATCCGTCGGCTAGAATTCGTCAGTTGGCTGATCAATCCGGGCCGGGAACGGCCCGGTCCGTACCGAAAGGAACCCGCCATGCACGATCCTCAGGCGCTCGCCCAGGCGGAGACGCATCTCATCCACGTGCTCGAGCACTCCGATCCTCCGCGCGACGCCAGCCGGTACAACGTGACGGCCGCCGCGCAGGCCTACCACGAGCGCACCGGCAACTGGGACGTCCGGGACGCCGATCCCGAGCTCGTCGAGCAGGTGCTCGCCGACCACCCCGCCCGCGACTGATCCGGCTGCGGACGCGCCACGGCGCC
>NZ_JBISWK010000027.1:0-8331 GCF_044462205.1 Kocuria rhizosphaericola
GGGGGAGGAGGGCGCCGTGGCGCGGGTGCGGTGCGCCCGCTGCCGCCGGCTCGCTGATCAGCCGGCCTGCAGGACCGCGATTCAGTCCGGGAGGCGGTTGCCCGTGGTGGTGTCGAACAGGTGCACGTGCGCCAGGTTCGGGGCGACCCAGATCGTGGTCCCGGCCCTCGGTGGGGTGCGGCCCTCGGCGCGCACGATGATCTCGTGAGCGCCTTCGGCCCGCTCGTCCACGGCCCCGGTGGGGTCCACGGGCACGATCGTGTTGGCGGCGGTGACGGGGGCGAGGTGGCCGTAGACGAAGGCGTCGGCCCCCAGTTCTTCGACGACGTCGGCCTCGATCGGCAGCCCGGTGCCCTCGGGCGCGGGGTGCAGGTCCTCGGGGCGGATGCCGACGGTCACGTGGGTCCCGGTGATCCCGGCCCGCTGGGCCGGGGACAAGGAGATGTCGATGGTGCCCAGTTGCACTCCGGTCTCGGTGACCGGGACTCGGAAGAGGTTCATCGCCGGGGAGCCGATGAACCCGGCCACGAACTCCGTGGCCGGGGCGTCGTAGAGCGCCCGGGGGGTGTCGACCTGCATCAGCAACCCGTCCTTGAGCACGGCGACGCGGTCGCCCATGGTCATCGCCTCGACCTGGTCGTGGGTGACGTACACGGTGGTGACGCCCAGCCGGCGGGTCAGGGAGGCGATCTGGGTGCGGGTCTGCACCCGCAGCTTCGCGTCCAGGTTGGACAGCGGCTCGTCCATCAGGAACACCTGCGGGGACCGGACGATGGCCCGGCCCATCGCCACGCGCTGGCGCTGCCCGCCGGAGAGTGCCTTGGGCTTGCGGTCCAGGTAGTCGGTGAGGTCCAGGATCCTGGCGGCCTCCTCGACCCGGCGCTGGCGCTCACCGGCGTCGATCTTGGCGATCTTCAGGGCGAAGCCCATGTTCTCGGCCACGGTCATGTGCGGGTAGAGGGCGTAGTTCTGGAACACCATCGCGATGTCGCGGTCCCGGGAGGGCACGTCGGTGACGTCGCGGTCGCCGATGTAGATGTTCCCGCCGGTGACCTCCTCCAGGCCGGCGAGCATCCGCAGGGTGGTGGACTTCCCGCACCCGGAAGGGCCCACCAGGACGAGGAACTCCCCGTCGGCGATCTCCAGGTTCAGGTCGGTCACCGAGGGGCTGTCGGCCCCCGGGTACTGACAGGTGACATTGGCGTAGCGCACAGAAGACATGGTTCAAGCCTCTTTCCCGGCAGGCACGTGCCGGACGATCCGAAGGAGAAGAGCTGCCCCCTCAGGTGAGGGGGACCACAGTGATCCTAGTCACTTCCGGGGTGCCGCCGTCCTCGGCTCGCCGTCGTCCGAGGTCATTGCAGCGCGTCCCGGCGCAGCCCGGTCAGTCGGGTCAGGGCCGTGGCCAGTTCCTCCGGCGAGGCGACCCGGTGCGCGGCCACGGACTGCCCCGTGCCCACCTTGATCCCGAGGTCGGCGGGACCGAGCTCGCGCATGGCGTTCTCGTCCGTCACGTCGTCGCCGGCGAACAGGGTGACGTCGGCGCCGGTGGCCTGCATGAACGCCGTGATGCCCTCGCCCTTCGTCGCGGAGTGCACCGAGGACTCGACCACGTGCTGGCCCGGGGTGACCTTCAGCCCGTCGAGCCGTTCGAACTGCTCGATCATCTCCTGCTCCGCCCTGGCGCACAGGCTCTGGTCCGCCATCGTGCGGGTGTGGAAGGCGGCGCCCGTGGGCTTGAGCTCCAGCTTGGACCCGGGATACCGGGCCACCTGCGCCTCCACGAGCGCGGTGGCCCGAGCCAGCAGCTCCTCCTGGGCGGGGGAGAGCTGCAGCCCGGTGTCCGCGGCCGCGTCCCCCAGGGCGTCGAGGAGCAGCTCCGCCCCGTGCGAGCCGGACAGGAGCATCCGGCCGGCCGGGTCCACCACGGAGCGCAGGAAGCGCATGGGACGGCCGGAGATGACGGCCACGTACGTGCGGTCCAGCTCGAGCAGCTCCTCGAGCGCCGACTGCGCCTCCGGCAGTGCCCGGCTGTCGTGCGGGTCGTCCGTGAACGGGGCCAGGGTGCCGTCGAAGTCCAGGGCCACCAGCAGGGTCTCGGACTCGGCCGCCCGGGCGAGGGCCTCCTCGAGAGCCGGGCGGGCGTCGTCGTGCGGGTCCATCACTGCTCCTCCTCATCGGTCGTTCCGGGGCGGGTGCGGGCGAGGTCCCGCAGGAACGCTTCCGACCAGTCGTTGACGTCGTTGCCCAGGACCTGCCGGCGCATCGAGCGCATCCGCTTCTTCGCCTCCGCCGGGGGCATGTCCTTGGCCCGCAGCATCGCGTCCTTGAGGCCGTCGATGTCGTGGGGGTTGACCAGCAGCGACTGCTTGAGCTGTTCGGCGGCGCCCGTGAACTCCGAGAGGACGAGGGTCCCGGAGCCGTCCGTCTTGGCCGCGACGTACTCCTTGGCCACCAGGTTCATGCCGTCCCGGAGGGAGGTCACCAGCATGACGTCGGTCGCCAGGTACAGCGCCACCATCTCCTCGAACGGGTAGCCGTGGTGCAGGTAGCGGATCGCGGTGTGCGAGATGGTGTCGTGCTGGCCGTTGAGGTGGCCCACGAGGCCTTCCACGTCCTCCCGTAGCTGGACGTAGGACTCCACGCGTTCCCGCGAGGGGTTGGCCACCTGGACCAGCACCGACGGCCCCACGGTCAGCCTCCCGTCCTCCAGCAGCTCCCCGTAGGCCTTGATGCGGTGCAGGATGCCCTTGGTGTAGTCCAGGCGGTCGACGCCCAGGAACACGGTCTCGGGGTCGCCGAGCTCGTGGCGGATCTCCCGGGCCCGCTCCTTGACCTCCGGCCGGGAGGCCAGCTCCTGGATCGCCTGCGCGTCGATGGAGATGGGGTAGGACTGCGCGTGCACGGTCCACGCGGCGTCGTCCGTGCCGAACCGCGCCGCCCCGTTCTTGAACGGCACGTCCAGGAACCGCCGCACGCAGCGCTGGAAGTTCTGGGCGTCGCCGGGGCGCTGGAAGCCGATGAGGTCCGCGCCGGACAGACCGTCGAGGACGGCCCGCCGCCAGGGCAGCTGCGCGAAGATCTCCAGGGGCGGGAAGGGGATGTGGTTGAAGAACCCGATCGTGAGGTCCGGTCGCAGCTCCCGCAGCATCTTGGGGACCAGCTGCAGCTGGTAGTCCTGCACCCACACGGTGGCGTGCTCGGCAGCGATCTCTGCCGTCCGCTCCGCGAAGCGGCGGTTGACCCTGCGGTAGGAGTTCCACCACGTGCGGTGGAACTCCGGCGGGGCGATGACGTCGTGGTAGAGGGGCCAGAGGGTCGCGTTGGAGAAGCCCTCGTAGTAGGCCTCCACCTCGTCGGCGGACAGCGGCACCGGCGCGAGATGGAAGACGTCGTGGTCGAAGCGCTCGAGCGTCTCGTCGGCGGCCCCGTGCCAGCCCACCCAGGCACCGGCGTTGCGGGACATGACGGGGGACAGCGCGGCCACGAGTCCGCCGGGGGAGCGGCGCCAGGACGACTCCCCGTGCTCCACCACGCGCTCCACCGGCAGGCGGTTGGAGACCACGACGAAGTCGTAGCCGGCCTCCTGAGGCACGTCGGTCCTGGGCTCCGGCACCTGCTCCAGATCGGCCGAGGAGGCGGTGGAGGTCTGCTCTGCACTCACGAGGTGTCCTTCCGGTGGGTCGTCGTCGTCCTGTCCCCAGTCTATTCGTCAGCGTGCTCACGGTTCCGCCTGGTGATCTCCTGAGTCGGCGGGCCGGGAGGGGGTCCGATAATCTGGGCGACGACACGTCCCCATCCGCCCCCGAGGATCTTTCGAAGAGGACCCATGGCATCCAGCAGCAGCACGACCCCCGACCCCCGGAACCGCGACGCCGCCCGAGAGCGGGCGCGGCAGGTCGCGGACCAGCACGCACGGCAGGACAAGCGCTCCCGCCGGATCCTGCAGCTGGGCATCCTCGCCGTGGTCCTCGTCATCGTCGCGGTGATCGGCGTCGTCGTGGCGCAGAACCGTGCCCAGCAGATCCCCGAGGCCGGCCCCGTCCCCGCCAGCGCCAACCAGTGGGGCGGCACGGTGCTGACGGCCGACGGGGTCCGCACGGGCGAGTCCGAGGTCCAGGAGCGTGACCTCGGAGAGGTCCCCGAGGCCCCGGAGACCCCGGACGAGTCCGCCGTCCCCCCGGGCGTCGAGGCCTCCGGTGCGGACGAGCCCGTGCAGGTCGTAATCTTCCAGGACTTCGAGTGCGTGCACTGCGCCGACTTCGAGACCGAGAACGGTGAGGCGCTCGAGGAGGCCGTGACCTCCGGCGACATCACCCTCGAGTACCGCAACCTGAACTTCCTCGACCGCTCCACGCCGACGCAGTACTCCTCCCGGGCCGCGGCCGCCGCCTACGAGGTCGGCAACCAGGTCTCCACCGAGGAGTACCTGGCCTTCGTCGAGGAGGTGTTCTCCCACCAGGGCACCGGTGGGCTGGACGACGAGCAGCTCGTGGAGATCGCCTCCTCGCACGGCGCCGAGATCGCGAGCGCCCTCGAGGAGAACACGTGGCGGCCGATGGTCAACGTGGTCTCGCAGGAGTCCCTCGCCAACGGCGTGTCCGGCACCCCGACCGTCTTCATCGACGGCGAGCGTCTCGGCAACGAGCCCTTCCAGGACGCTCTCGACGCGGCCGTGGAGGCCAAGGAGTAGGGTCCTCGCTCCAGCAGCACGACGGCGCCGCGACCCGGGAGGGACGCGGCGCCGTCGTGCTGTGCTGGGCCCTCCGGCGCCCGGGGGATTTCGGGGTCCCCCGACGCGTCCGATATCCTGGGTGACCGGCCGCCCGAGCCGCACCACTGGATGCCGAGGGCTGCTTCGCCTCCTTAGCTCAGCTGGCCAGAGCACCTGTCTTGTAAACAGGGGGTCACCGGTTCGAATCCGGTAGGGGGCTCCACCGGTCCGAGTTTTTGCACTCGCGACCACTCATGACGTCACATGTTGCGCTGAGATCTCGACATGAGATATAAGCCTGCTGATTTCCTGGCGGTCCTCGGGCGAGCCTTGGACCCGGCCGGATCCGGTCGCGGAATGTGCGCCGGTGAACGATGCCGCTGAGATCCGCGCCAGTACTGGGCTCTCGTGGCTGCCGCGTCGGGGCGACCCGGCGCCGGGGCGTGAAGCGGCCGCACCGGCGAGGGTCCGGGCACGCCCATGCCGCACGGGGGCTGCGACGAGACGGAACCGTGATCGCAATTGTCCTGGTCGGTGTCTTGAACCGTGACTCAGGACGCTCCTACGGTGTTCATACCTATCTCATAGGTGAGACCTCTTGCACAGGTCTCGGAACATCTCGATCGCATGACGATCCCCATGTCATGCCCTTTCCACAGGAGCAGTTGATGAGCACTCTGCGGAAGACCCTCGTCGGCGCGGCCATGGCCGCCGCCCTCGTGGGAGGAACGGTTGCCACCCCGGCGGTCGCGGGGTCAGGCAATGGTACCGAAGACAAGCACGATAACCATAGTGAACGTGATCACGATCGTGGAGGCCGTCACGACCGCGGAGACCACGACGACGACAAGAATCGGGAGTACGACCGTCATCGCGACGGCGACCGGGGTCGGGACAAGAAGGACGATCGCGATCACGACTGGGACCGGCACGACCGCGATCGCCATGACTACGACCGGTATCACCGTCACGGGGACGGCCACAAGCACGACCACGAGCGGTACGACCGCGACCGGTATCACCGTCACGAAGACGGCTACAAGCACGACCACGAGCGGTACGACCGCGACCACGACTACAAAGATCACTGGTGGTACTGCGAAGAGCACGAGAAGTGGCACTTCTACGACGACGACGACAAGCGGAGCCGTGACCACCACGAGGACATGAGGGACGAGGGCAAGCACAAGCACAAGAAGGGCCAGGACCACGACCACGACGACGACCACGACCACGACCACAAGCACTGAGCCGGTCGGCACAGGACCCGGCGCGCAGGAACTGTCCGTGATCGGGGATCGCGGCAGTCGTCCGTAGGAGCGGGCCCCGTGCGAGGGATCGAGCGCCCCGTCCCGTGGTGGACGGGGCGCTCCCCTGCGCGGGGCGTCAGCCAGGGCCGTCTCCGTCGACGGCCGCCGTGTGCTCGAGGACTGCCTGGGCCAGCGGTTCGACCGCGCTCCGCGGCAGGGCATGGCCGAGGCCGGGGACCGTCACGAGGCGGGCGGAGCCGATCACCGCCGCCAGGTGCCGGGCGTGCGGCGGCGGATACACCGGGTCCTCGGGCGCCTCGACGACCAGCACGGGCACCGGGACGCCGGCCAGCTCTCCGGCGCGATCGAGACCGGACCGGTCCGCCAGCGCGTGCGCCGCCGGGTTCTCCGCCGTCCCCGAATGGGCGACGACGCGCTCCTCCAGCTGCCGGAACTCCTCTGCGTCGAACGGCAGCACGTCGCCGTTGAGGATCCGCCAGTGCTCGACCCGCCACGCGATCTCCTCCTCCGGGCCGCGGGGGTCGGCGAGGTGCCGCCACAGCTCCAGCAGGCGCGGATCGGGGCCCGGGAGCCCGGCGTCAGCGGCCCCGGACGGGTCGGCCGGGCCGGAGCCGAGTGCGGACGTGGCGAAGACCGTGGCGCTGAGCAAGCGGTCGGGGTGGTCGAGCAGGAGGAGCTGGACGAGCGTGCCGCCCATCGACATGCCCACCACGTGCGCCCGGTCGAGCCCGAGGGTGTCCAGAACCGTGACCGCGTCCTGGGCGAGGTCGCGGAGCGCGTAGGGGTGCGCGGCGAAGGCGCGGGTGGACCGGCCGGTGTCGCGGTGGTCGTAGCGCACCACGCGGTGCCGGGTGCCCGGTCGGGCGACCAGTTCGGTCGGCCACGTCGCGCCGGAGGCGTTGGCCCCCATCACGAGGAGCAGGGGAGAGCCCTCGGGGTTGCCCGTCTCCTCCACCCACAGCTCGTAGTGCTCGTCCGCCAGCACCGTCCGTTCCATGGCACCCAGTATCGTCCCCGGTGAGCGGCTACCGTTCCCGCGCCCGCCGGACAAGCCTCTGACTTGTCTTGAATGGGTGGTGGCCGGCACTGGGGAGTCTGCAGCTTCGTAGTGTTGAGAGTGGCGGTCGGCGCTGGTCCGCAAGCTTCTTGTCGCCCCTGGAAGGGGGCTGGCTCATTGATAGGGTGCCCGGCCGGCCGCCACCTGCCCTGGGTGTGGTTCGACAGAGGCGTGCAGGTGGATTGAAGTCAGAGTGCCCACCGAGGGAGCTTCATATCCCTGCCAGTGGAAGCAGTCTGCCATGACGATCATCGGGATCGATCCGCACAAGTCCTCGCTCACCGCCGTAGCCCTTGAGGCTGATGGAACTACCCGTGCCACGCGGCGCTTCGCCGTGACCAAGGGCACCGGCCCGGCCGTGCTGGCCTGGGCCTCCCAGTTCGACCAGACGTTGTTCGCCGTCGAAGGCGCAAAAGGCCTGGGCCGGGGCATCTCCCAGTACCTCATCAGCCAGGGCCACGAGGTCATCGATGTTCCCTCGACCCTGTCGATGAAGGCCCGGGTGCTGCACACCGGCGGCGGGCGGAAGACCGATGCCGCTGACGCCCGGGCCGTAGGATGGGCCGCCCAACACCACGAGGGTCTGCGGCGGGTGATGGCCGAGGACCATACCGAGATCCTGGACCTGCTCACTCACCAGCGTGACGCGCTCAAAGGTGAACGGACCCGGGCCCTGAACCGACTCCACGACCTGCTCCGAGATCTAATCCCCGGTGGCGTGCCCCGAGGCCTGAACCTCACCAAAGCGAAGGCGGCGGTGCGCACGGTGCGCCCGGCCACAGCCATCGCCCAGTGCCGGCGCGATCTGGCACGGGATCTGATCGGTGAGGTGGCCCGGCTGGAGAAGCTGATGGACGACTACGAGCAACGGATCGCCGAGGAGCTGCAGATCACCGGCACCTCTTTGATGGAGCTGCCGGGCATCAGCACCATCCAGGCCGGGAAGATTCTGGGCGAGGTCGGGGACGTGCGCCGGTTCCGCTCGGCCGGGCACTTCGCCAGTTACACCGGTGCCGCACCCCTGGACACCTCCAGCGGGGACAACATGCGGCAGCGTCTGAACCCCGGAGGCAATCGTCAGCTGAACTCGGTGCTGCACGTTATGGCGGTGTGTCAGATCAGCCATGCAGGCCTCGGTCGGGAGTACTACTTGAAGAAGATCCAGGAGGGCAAGACCCCGCGCGAGGCCCGCAGAGCCCTCAAACGTCGGCTGAGCAACGTCGTCTACCGCACCATGCTCAAGGACCTGACGGCCAACAAACCGGCCCTCCCTTGACACAGAGGCCCTA
>NZ_JBISWK010000028.1:0-2196 GCF_044462205.1 Kocuria rhizosphaericola
CCGATCTCCATGTTCTCCAGGATCTTGGCCACGGTGAGCATGCCGGTGCCGGCGATCCAGGCGGGCTTGTGCTTGGCGAACAGCAGCGTGGCGCGCCCGGCCACCTCCAGCGATCGCTGGGCCCGGATGACGCGGCGGATGTAGGCGGCGTCCTCGGCCCCGCGGTCTTCGATGACGGCGGCGCGGATCGCGTCGAGCTCGCGGGCCAGCTCCTCGACCTGCTCGGTGGTGAGATGGGCGGCTGCGGACGTCTGCGCGGGGACGATCGTGTCCGGTGCGGGGCCGGCGGAACGATCGGGCGCCTGCCGAGCTGTGGCTGTGGTCCGGTCGGAGGAAGCGGTGGAGGCCATGGGTCGTCCTTCTTGCAGGGGTCAGATGTCGAGGTTGACGGGTCCGGCGGCGGCGGAGATGCAGGTCTGCACGAGTTCTCCCGGCTCGCCGTGGACTTCCCCGGTGCGCAGGTCCCGGATCTGCCCGGCACGCAGCGGCACGAGGCAGGAGCGGCAGATGCCCATGCGGCACCCGCTGGGCATTGCCACCCCCGCCTCCTCCCCGGCCTCGAGCAGGGTAGTGGCGCCGTCGGCCTCGACCTCCTGGTCGGAGCGCTCGAAGGTCACCCGGCCGCCCTCCCCACCGGAATCGGCCAGCAGGGCAGGCGCGAAGCGCTCCACGCGCAACTGGCCCTCCTCCCGCGTCCAGAGGCTCTCGGCGGCGTCGAGGAACTCGGCGGGCCCGCACGCGTAGGCGGCGCGCTCGCGCCAGTCGGGGCAGGCGGCGTCGAGGTCGGCGGTCGTGGTGAAATCCAGGTGCCGGCCGCGTTCACCGGTGAACCAGTGGACGAGGTGGAACCCGGGGAACTGGTCTGCCAGCTCCGCCAGCTCCTCGGCGAACAGCGCGTCCTCGGGGGTGCGGGAGGAGTGGACGAGCACCACATCCGCGTCCGGCCGGCGCGGCACCAGGGTGCGGATCATCGACATCACCGGGGTGAGCCCGCTGCCGGCGGTGAGCATCAGCAGCGGGCGCGGGTGCTCGGGCAGGACGAAATCGCCTTCCGGCGGGGCCAGGAACAGCACGTCCCCGACCTTCGTGCCGCGCACCAGGGCCGTGGAGACGGCGCCCATGGCGGTCACGGTGATGGCCGGGTCCTGCCCGGCGCCGGTGCTCAAGGAGTAGGAGCGCCAGTGCCGCACGCCGTCGATCTCCACCCCGATGCGGGCCCACTGGCCGGCCTCGTGGGGGTTCCAGCCCTTGCCGGGACGGAAGCGGATCGTCACCGAACCCGCGGTCTCGGGCTCGACGGCCGTGACCAGGGCCCGCAGCTGCCGGGCGCTGGCCAGGGGGTCGACGAGGCGCAGGAAGTCCTGCGGGGAGAACGGGGTGGTGAAGGCCGACGCCAGGCGGGACAGCACACGTAATCTGGCCATGCCGCAATTTTTCCGCAGGATCCCGGACGATTCTCATGCCCTCGGCTCCGATTCCGAGGACAGAACTGTAGCGCCATGATGAATGCCGGAGGTCGTGCCGGCCCGGATCGCGACCAGTTCCGGACGGTGCTGCCGCCGGTTCCGCGGAACACCCGGGTGGGTGCGCGGTCGGGATGTCCGGGTCAGGGGCCGGGCGGTTGTGGCCGGCGGGGGCGTCCGGCGCGACGGAACGACCGCGCCGTGGCTGGCTCCGGTTCATCGCCGTGATCACAGGTGTCACCCGTCACTGCGCATTCGGGCTGGTCCGCGTACAGTGGAACCCAGTTGTTGAAGTTTCGTTCTTGCAGTTCAAGCAGTTCGCCCGATTCCGGGCGCGGCAGTTTTTCTGAGAAGACGTTTTGGCAGGCATCGCAACGCCCGAGCACCCCGATCGCCGGGGACGCTCCGTTTCCCAGAAAGACAGGTTCCCCATGACTACTGGCACCGTGAAGTGGTTCAACGCCGACAAGGGCTTCGGCTTCATCACCCCCGAGGACGGCTCCAAGGACGTGTTCGCGCACTTCTCCGCGATCAACTCCGGCGGGTTCCGCTCCCTCGAGGAGAACCAGCGCGTCGAGTTCGAGACCCAGGACGGCCCCAAGGGCCCCCAGGCCGCGAACATCACCGTGCTTGCGTGAGAACGCTCTGATCTCCTCGTGAGATCCCCGGCACGGAGCTGAGCGCTCCGAGGCCGACCTGACATCGCCACCCGGCTCCGGCCGGGTGGCGATGT
>NZ_JBISWK010000029.1:0-23736 GCF_044462205.1 Kocuria rhizosphaericola
CAGGGCAGTGACGGTGCCATCCCCGGCAACGGTCACGGCGGCAACGGCACCTTGGGCAACGGTGGCCTGGGCAACGGTGGTCAGGGCAGTGACGGCGCCATCCCCGGCAACGGTCACGGCGGCAACGGGACCCAGGGCAACGGTGGTCAGGGCAGTGACGGCGCTACCCCCGGCAACGGTCACGACGGCAACGGCACCCAGGGCAACGGCCATCGAGAGGACGAGGGGTCGACGTCCGACCCGATCGCTGACCCTCTGCCCCGCCCCTCGGCGCCCCAGGACAAGCCGAGCCCGCAGGGCTCCGGCGACAGCACCACCGGAAACTCGACATCCCAGGAGGATCCGGCGACCGTCCTGCCGCCGTTACGGGTCGGCCCCGCTGAGGCCCCTTTGCAGGCTCTGTCGGGAACCGCCGTGGTCCGTGCACAGGCACTGCTGCGCACGACCGAGATCACGACGATGACGAGCGAGGTGCGCCCGGACGCCCCGACGACGTCGGTCGTCGATGCCGGAACCCGGCCTTCTGCTGGAGCCGCGCCCGAGGGCGCCGCCGCGCTGCCGGAGTCGCTGGCGTACACCGGTGTGAGCGGTGGACTCCTCGGCACAGGTGGTCTGGGTGCGGTGCTCCTGGCCGCGGGGGCGGTCCTGCGCCGCCGGCGGGGCTGAGACAGCCCCGTGTGGGCCGCGCCTGGGACATCGCGCCGTCCTCACCGGTGCGGGCCCGGTGAGGGGGCCACGGCTCCTGCTCAGCGCCAGAGAACATCGGTGGTGCTGATGGTGTGCGGCTTGGTCCTGATGCTGCTGCCGCCCGGGTACCTGTGGTGGTCGGACGTCACGGCCGAGACGTTGCAGGAGCAGGCGGTGGTGCGGATCAGTGACCGGCTGGACTCCGTGGGTCCCGGCCACCCCGAGGAGGCGGCGGCGGGCATGAGTGAGCCGCCGCAGTCCGTGCCGCCGGCCTACGCGGAACCGATCGGCGTCGTCTACGTGCCGCGCTTTGGCGAGGACTACGTGCGGCCGGTCATGGAAGGAGCAGGTGCGGATGTGCTGGACACCTTGGGTCTGGGGCACTATCCCGCCACGGCCATGCCAGGAGAGCTGGGGAACTTCGCTGTCGCCGGCCACCGGCAGTCCAACGGGAAGGCGCTGGACCGCATCCACACGCTGCGGCCCGGAGATCGCATCCACGTGCGCACGAGCCAGGGGTACTACACCTACTCCTACCGGGACAGCGAGATCGTCGCCCCGGACGAAACACGAGTCCTGGCACCGAACCCAGTCGACCCGGCTCAGGCTCCTGTGCAACGGCTGCTGACGCTGACCACCTGTCACCCGCGCTATGGCGCCACCGAACGGCACGTCGCCCGTGCGGTGCTCACGGCCTGGCGGCCCGCGTCCTCGGGTCCGGCGGAGGAAATCGCCACGGCGGTGGCCGCCGCCGGGCGCCTTTGAGACGGTAGCCGGGGCCGCGGTCGAGTGCGCGGAAGCGGTGGCGTCGGAGGCTTCGAGCGCCGAAATTTGCGGCGCTATGGTGTTCCGCGTGGGACGACCTCTGTGGGTAGACGCCGTCGAGGTGCGGGAGTACGGTCCGGTTCTGAGGAAAGCGTTGGGGAAGGATTCCGGCAGCGTTTAGGCATTTGAACGCGTTCTCGGCTCTCCAGGGGGCCGCGTTTAGAGGTTTGAACGCGGGAGCAGCGCTCCGGGTTCCCTGGGTGCCGCAGACTCCATGGTGGGGGTCGGCTCAGGGGGAGCAGGCCGAATAATCTGGGGGATCCATCATGTCTTTCTCACGCGTTCCTGTTGCTCCGTCCGGTGCTTCGTTCCAGCGGGTAGCCAGCCGTGCCGTGGCGGCGTTGGCGATTTCCGCTCTGTTCGGTGGGATCGCCGTGGCCGCACCGGCGCACGCCGCCCCGACGCCGGCGACCTCGGTCAGCGGGATCTGCAACGGTGTGGTCAACCAGGCGGCGCACCGCGGCATGGTGCAGCAGAACCTGCTGAAGGCGGCCGCCAAGAAGAACGCCGCGAAGATCACCCAGTTGCAGGCGGAGAAGGCGGCGCTGGCGAAGACGGCTGAGGAACTCGCCGCGAAGATCGCAACGGAGCAGAAGGCCATTGCCGACCTCGATGCCAAGGACGCGCAGCTGGCCACCGACACCAAGGCCGCCGAGGGCGAGATCGCCGCGCTGACCGCCAAGCGCACCGTGACCGCTGATGCCATGACCGCCACCCAGGAGGTACTCGCCGACCTGGAAACCCAGCGGAGCGATCTGCAGGCTGAGCTCGCACCTCTGGAAGCGGATCTGCAAGCCGCTCAGCAACAGTTCGAGGCTCTCGAGAAGGAGGCCGCTGCGGCCGAGGCGGCCAGCACCGCCCAGCAGGAGCAGATCGACGCCGCCCAGGCGGAGTTCCAGGGCCTCCAGGACGCCGCAACGAAGGCAGCCGCTGCGGTCACCGCGAAGAACGACCAGATCGCTGATGCTCAGGGCCAGCTGAGCGCGTTGGAGGACACCGCCGCCGAGGCCGCGGATGCCCTCACCGCCGCGCAGAACGCCGTCACCGCCGCTGAAGAGGAACTCAAGCGCCTGGAGGACAGTGGCACCGCCGCCCAGGTCGAGCTCGAGAACCAGCAGCAGGAGATCACCGAGGCGAAAACGACCCTGGCCTCCGCGCAGAAGGACGCCGCGGCGGCCGCCGACGCGCTGACCGCGAAGCAGGCGGAGATCACCACGGCCCGAGGCGACCTGAAGACGCTGGAAGCCACCGCGAAGACCGCCGCCGAGGCGCTGACCGCGAAGCAGACGGAGACCACCACGGCCCGAGGCGACCTGAAGACGCTGGAAGCCACCGCGAAGACCGCCGCCGAGGCGCTGACCGCGAAGCAGACGGAGATCACCACGGTGGAGGCGCAGAAGGCCGATCTCCAGAAGCAGATCGAGGCGAAGAACGCGGAGATCACCGCCAAGCAGGCCGAGCTGACCAAGGCCCAGGCCGAGCTGACCACGCTGCAGGAGCGCAAGACCTTCCTGGAGAACGAGATCGCCCGACTGGAAGCCATCAAGGGTGAGGGTCAGACCAAGAAGGAGCGCGAGGCCCAGATCGCCACGTACAAGGCCGAGCTCACGACCGTCAACGCTCAGATCACTGATAAGACCACGCAGATCTCCGGGTTGCAGGGCGACCTGGCCACCCTGCAGACGCAGGTGAACGCCTTGTCCCAACAGCTGACGGTCAAGCAGCAGGAGAGTGCCGCCCTGCAGGTGCAGGTCGCCCCGCTACAGGCCTCGCTGACGGCCGCCAACACCGCAGTGGCCTCGAAGCAGGCCGAGATCACCGCCCTGCAGGGGCAGCTGCCCGCGCTCCAGGCCGCCGTGGAGGAGGCGAACACGGCGGTGACGGCCAAGCAGACGCAGCTGAGCACCTTGGAGGGCCAGCTGCCGGGGCTGCAGGAGACGGTCACCGCCGCCAACGCTAAGGTCACGGAGCAGGAGAAGCTCGTCGCCGATCTGGAAGCCGCACTGCCGGGGCTCACCGAGGGTGTCGAGGCCGCCCAGCAGAAGATCGTCGACCAGAAGACGGTGCTGACCGGCCTGCAGAGCGAGCTGGCGAAGGCGACGAAGAACCTTGAGTCCGCGGAGACGGACGTCGCCACCCAGAAGGCCGAGCTCGACAAGCTGCAGGGGGAGCTGCCGGCGCTGACCGCGGCCGCGCAGGACGCCGCTAAGGCAGTGGTCGCCAAGCAGGGGGAGATCACCGCGCTCAACACGCAGATGGACACTCTCGTGGCTAAGGTGACTGCGCTGAACGCCCAGGTCGCCGCGAAGGAAGCCGAGGTCCTGGGCCTGCAGGGCCGCGTCGCTCCGCTCCTGGAGCAGCTGAACCAGCTCAACGGCGAGATCTCCGCCGAGGAGTCCCGGCTGAAGACGCTGCAGGCTCAGGTGCTCACCCTGGACGGACAGGTCACCGCAGCACAGAAGAAGCTCGCCGAGCTGCAGGCGACCAAGAAGCAGAACAAGGATGCGATCGCCGCTCAGAAGGCCGTCGTGATCCAGCTCGAGGACCAGCTCGGTGCCCTCCAGAACCAGATCAAGGCCATCGATAGCACGATCGTCCTCGGCGGCTGCGTCGCCTGATCCTGGCCCAGACAGGCCCAGGAGACCGCGCCGGCCTCCCGACGGTGGAAGGGCCCCGGACACCACGATCCGGGGCCCTTCCCCGTCGGGCCCCCGGCCAGGCGACCATCCCAGCAGCGGAGGAAGATGAGCTGCTATGCACGAGGGCACCGAAAGACTTCCAGGCCCTGACGACGCCAACACCTCGGCGGCAGAATGCCCCGACTGGTGCGTCGCCGGGCACGGCGTGCACGGAGGTGAGGAGGACTGGATCCACGTCGGCGAACCGCTCTTCGTGGCCGACGGCGGCACCACCGCGCGACTGTGCATGTCCGTCGACCCGGAAACCGGGGCCCGGGACGGGCCCTACGTCCTCATCGGCTCCAGCGAGTACACCCCGGCAGCGGCCCTCGCCCTAGGCCGGGCCCTGATGGCAATGGCAACTGCAGCCACCCCCGGCGACACCAAACAAGAACTGCCCTAAGCGGGGAATACACCGACTGCTCCATGAGACCGCACAGCATCACACGGACTGGGCAGGCAATGAGTCACTTTCGAAGACGCGGGGGCACCGGTAGAACCTGCGCTGGCCCGCGAGGCTCTATTCCTTCCTCAGGAGACGGAAGGCGCTCTCGCGGTCCTTGACCCGCAGTTTGCGCAGGACCGTGGAGACGTGGACACGCACCGTGGTTGGTGAGAGGAACAGCTTGTTCGCCACGCCCTCGGTGGTCATTCCTTGGGCCAGCAGTTCCATGACCTCCCACTCGCGTGGGGTGAGCTTCGCGGCGGCCTCGGACTTGCGGCGGAAGCCCCTTCGGCCGGGTGCTCTGAACTCCTCCATGATGCGCGTGACGAGTTCTGGGGACATTGCCGCCTGCCCGGAGAGCACCCCGCGCAGGGCCTCGGCCAGGGTCGCCGGGTCTGTGCTCTTGAGCAGGTATCCGGAAGCGCCGGCCCGCAGGGAGTCGAAGAGATCCTCGTCATCCGGGGACTGGGTGAGCATCACGACGGCGGTCAGCGGCAGGCTCCGGCTGATTTCCTGAGCGGCGTGGATTCCGTTGCCGGGCATGTGGATGTCCAGCAGTGCCACGTCGGGGCGGAGCTTCGTGGCGAGCCGAACGGCTTCCTCGGCAGTGGCGGCTTCCCCGCAGACCTCACAGCCGTCCGTCTCCAGGGCCTGGCGGATCCTCGCGCGAATCCAGGGGTGGTCGTCGGCCGTCACGACCCGGAGCCGGTCCTGCGCTACCACCTCACGGCCACCACGCTTCCTTCTCCGGGTTGTGACGTCACCTCGAGGGACCCGGGTAGGGTCCGGGCCCGGTCCCGCATGCTGATCAGACCATAACCCGCATTGGCGCCCGTGGCGCGGACGACGTCGAAACCCGTGCCGTCGTCTTGGATCACCAGTCGACGGTGGTCACCGTCCGTACCCAGACTCACGCACAGGTGTCCGGCGCGGCCGTGGCGCACCGCGTTGGCCACAGCTTCACGGGTGATGCGCAGCAGCGTGTGCTGTTGCTCCGGGCCGGCGTCAATGGAGTCGTCGACGTCAATCTCCAGGCGGACCTGGTACCTCTGGGCCAGTTCCCGCGCCGCCCGGTGCAGCACGAAATCCAAAGGCTCGTCCCCCGCATGACCGAGGGCGTGTACCGCGGCGCGGGCCTCGTCCAGCGCCCGGTCGCAGGTAGTGAGGATCCGGTCCCTGGCCGGGGAGCCCGGTGGGAGGCCATGACCGTCCATCCGAAGCAGCGCGAGCTCCTGAATGACCCCGTCGTGGAGCTCCCGGGCCAGACGCCGGCGGTCCTCGAGCACCGCCACCCGGGAAGAATCGTCCCAGTACTGCTCGATCTCACGGGTGGCCCCGATCAGCAACAACATGTAGAAACCGGTCCGCAGCAGATCACCGGTATAGAGCCAGTCGGTGTACAGCGAGGGGAACAACGCATAGTTGACGCGGGCGAAAGCGGCCAGGGCGCAAGCCGGGCCGAGCCAGCGCAGCAGCGGATCGGTACGATCCGCCGCGCGCGTGGTGAAGACGATGGAGGCGATGAAAAAGCACAACGCTGCGGCTACCTGGGCGGTCATCAGCAGTGGGTGGCCGGTGAACAGGGCGGGTTGCGTGGTTGCATCCGCTGACCGATCGAGCGCCACAGGCAGTTGATGCCGCCAGACCCACAACATCGAGGACGTCACGACGACGACCGCCACGGGCGCGGCCACCGTCCACGGCCACGAGGGCAACGGTGCTTCTCGAGCCGGGCTCACCACCGCGGCGGCCGCGACGAGGACCGCACCGATGAGCCGAAGCGCCAGAGGGAGCCAGATGTCGAGGGTGCCGTCGCGGTTCTCGCCCAACGTCTCGGCAACCCACGACAGGCCGATCCCGGCGACCGCCAATAGCACGAGACCTTGGGCGAGCAGCAGATCCTGCAGTCGCTGGCGGCGCGCGAACCGGCCGAACAACAGATACGCCACCAACAGGGCCACGCAGGCGTCCACCGAGTCCAGCACCAGATGCAGAGACGGGTTGCGGTAACCGACCAGCACGTGGGGGCTCCACACCAGCAGAGCGGTCACCACGAGCCCGATCGCCCACCCAGCCGCCGTCAGCCGGACGGCACCCCCAGAACTTCCCTCCTCATGGCGGTCCTCCACTGGCACGTTGAATTCGCCCGGTGATAAGGGGTCAATATTCGCTCGGCGTTGACAGGCGGATTGCATGCAATGGATCCTACGGCCGTCCCAGGACTACAACATGCCCGCACCCGCCCCTCCCGACACCCAGACCTGAAGGGTCGCACCCTGGTGCCGCGGGGTTAGCTACAGTCTCAGGACCGATCGAACAGTTGATGATTGACCCGCAGACAGCGGAGCCAACAGCGGCTCCGGCTCTTTTGCTTTACATATGGCTGACTACCGGCCACTTCCCACGAGCGTGACGCTGCCGTGGGATTCCCTTCCGGATAGTTCTCAGGCGTCACCGAGAGATTCCGGGCTTGGGCCTGAGGCATTCCGGGGCATTGAGTTCTACGACCACCTCGCGGGGCCTGCCAAGGTCAAGGCCGTGGGGTTCGTGTGGTGCGGTGGAGAGCAGGACTTGGCCTCGGCGATGTCTACTGCTGAACCTCGCTCCGGGCAATGTGATGTCGAGGCTGGCGTGGACCTCTCCGAGTTGCCGAGAGTGCACCTGTTGTCGGTGAGTGCGGCGGACAGGGCTTTCTCTGCTCGATCCGCAGGTTCTGCACACCGAATACCAATTAAGAGCTTCCTGGTATTGAGCGTGCTTAGGCCACGGAGTGGAGTTAGTGGGGTTCCTCGCTCTTCAGCGTGGTTCCGACCGTCCATAGTTCCGGGTCGACTTCGTTGGCCAGCACGCGGACGGAGGAAAGCGGAGCTTCAAGGGTGCGAGAGACCGTCTTGGCAACCTCTCGCAGGCATCCCTGAACCATGCTGCGGTCTCGACCGGCGACCATGTTGATGGTGACGATGGGCATTTTTCTCCGTTCTTCGAGCCCCGTCGGGGCTGATGGGTGGAGCAGTGGCTTGAAGTGTGAACCTGTTGCCGGTCGGGGATGGGAGTGTCGTTGTGGTGAGCGACCGGTAGGGGCGCCGGCGCCGCCTACTGCTGCTCGTCGCTTCGGGCGAGGATGATGTCGAAACGGGTGCGAGCCCAGTTCTTATCCTTTAGGTCGCGGCCGTCGGGGGTGGGAGTGCCAGCGGGTTGGACTTCGAAGCGCTTAATGAGTGAGTCCTGGACGCCGAACACCGAGTCGCCGATCTCGATCTGCGGATCACCCTCGACGAAGATGTGGGTGACCAGGGTCCGCAGGCCTTCGGCGGTGACCATGAAGTGCAGGTGCGAGGCGCGCACTGGAGACCGGTTGGTTGCCTCGAGCATCTTGCCCACGGGCCCGTCGTGCGGGATCGGGTAGGGGGTCGGGGTCAGACCCCAGAACCGGAATTCCCCGTGCTGGTCGGTGAACAGGTGGGCGCGACCGGCGATCCGGTGGTCGTCGTACTGGACGTCGTAGAAGCCGTCCTCGTCAGCCTCCCAGACCTCCACCCGCGCCCCGGGTACGGGGATGCCGTGGGTGTCTTTCACGGTGCCCTCTACCCAGCAGGGCTGCCCGTGCGCAGACCCGGCGATGTCCCCGCCCAGTTCGATGTATGGGGCGTCCTCGAGGAAGAACGGCCCGAAGACGGTGGCCTCGGTGGCGTTCTCGGTGGTGGGGTTGTTGACCAGGATGGTCTGCATGGAGGCCCCGAGGACGTCGGAGAGCAGGATGAACTCCTGGCGGCGGTCGTCGGTGATTTGCCCGACGGCGGTGAGGAACTCGATGGCAGTGCCCCACTCCTTTTCAGTGAGGCGAACCTCGCGGACGAAGTCATGCAGGTGCGTGGTCAGCGACTGCATCACCTCCTTGAGCCGCTCGTTTGGGGTGTGGTTGAAGGAAGCGAGAACCCGTTCGGTCAGCGCCTGCTCGCGGGCGGCCTGCTCTGCGGAGACGGGCGTGGTGCTGGTGGTCTCGGTCATGGTGTGCTCCTGCTCGGTGCGGTGACTCAGTGGGTGGCCGGCTCGGTGTCCGGACGGTAGGGGCGGGTGGGGGTGTTGCCCGTGAGGGCGTCGGTGAGCAGGGCCGTGACGTTCTCCTCGGTTACGGCCACGGGGTTCGACGCAGGGGCGGCCTTGAGCACCCGCTCAACCGCCTCGGGAATCCCGGCTTCGGTAAACCCGTAGTCGGAGAGTCTGAATGGGGCCTCCACCGCCTCGCACAGAGCATTGAGCGCGTTCACCGCGGCCTCGGGCCCTGCGGCCGAGCTCGCGGCGGGCTGCCCCAGGGCGGTGGCCAGTCGGCTGGCCAGCTCAGGGACGGCAGGCGCGTTGAAGGCCAGCACGTAGGGCAGCACGGTGGCGTGGGTCTGGGCGTGGGGCAGGTCGAAGGTACCCCCCAGCACGTGGCAGATCTTGTGGTGCATTCCCGACCCCGCGCTGGCGAAGGAGACCGCCGCCAGGTAGCAGCCGTAGAGCGCCTGCTCACGAGAGGCGAGGTCGTCGGGATCAGCGACGATCCCGCGCAGGGCCAGGTTCAGCGCCCGGGCTCCTTCCAGAGCGAGGGCCTGGTTGAGCGGGTCGGCCTTGGGCGCCCACAGGGAGTCCACACAGTGGGCCAGGCCGTTAAGCCCGGAGGCCACGGACAGCCCCACCGGCAGGGTGGCTGACAGGTGCGCGTCGTAGACCACGGTCACGGGGAGAACTTTGTCGTCGACCCCGGTGGTTTTGGTGCGGTCCTCGGTCATGCCCCACACGTTGGTGGCCTCGGACCCGGCGTAGGTGGTGGGCACAGCGATGATCGGAAGGCCGGTCGTCAGTGCCACGGCCTTGGCCAGGCCGGTGGTGGAGCCTCCGCCGACGCACACGATGGCGTCGATCCCGTGCTCGGTCGCCGCCCCCCGGGCGGCTTCGGCTTTCTCGACCGGCACGTGCTGGACGACCTCGTCCCACCAAAGTGCGGTGGCGACGCCTGCCGTGGCTTGTTGGGCCAGATGCTGCTCTGGTGGGGCGGCGATGACCATCACCTTCGAGGCCTCCAGGCGGGACAGCTCGGCGGCCACGTACTCGGCAGCGCGCCCGGAACCGAAGAGCACTCGTTGGCCCAAGGTCGTGTGTTGGAAGTTCAGCATGGTGGATCACCCGTCGTTGAGCGGCGTGGCCCCTGGGCGCACACCGGGATATAGCTGGCGGTGGAAGGAGGGAAGGACGAGGTGTGCTTATTTATGGGTCTTCGGCACCGGGGTGGGCTCGAAGGCCAGTAGGCGCCACTGGTCGCTCTCTCGCACCCACACGGAGATGCACAGGTTTTCCAGCCGCTTGGAGGCGCCGGCAGCCAAAATGTCGGCGTTCATGCTGCCGACGACCACGGCGGTGTCGTTGACGACGATGACGTCCTCGATCGGGTGGTCGATGTGCTCGTAAACGTAGAACTGCTGCTTGAGCTTGTCCATGTACGACTCCAGGGTGTCCCGGCTGCCGTCGGAGTGGGTGTAGGTGAGGTCCGTATGGCACAGCTTGGCGAAATCCTCGGCGGCTCCACGCAGCATGGCGTCGTAGCGCTGGTCCTCCAGCTGGCGAATCTGGGCCTTGGTGTTGAGGTCGGCCGTGGAAGTCGTGAGGGTCATGGGGCTGCGTCCGTTCTGTCCGGAAGGGCTCAAGGTGGTGTGTCCACATAAAAGTGAAGCAGGACTGTACAGTGACGTCAACCACAGTCACCCAGGACGTGTTGACGCTTCTTTCACAAGTGATCCTGCTGCGGATAGCAGCCCGTTGTATCCGCATGGGATCGCCGTTTTTTGCCTACCTCGTGGTTGACAGGTGACTCGGGTCACTGTTTGATGTAAGAGCACGGTGTACAGCAGTAGTTTACAAAGCTGAGGACACCAGCGTGATCCGGTCCACACTCACCAGGGAGTCCTGCCTTGAGAACCACTCCAGATCCGGCACCCGTCAGTCCCGTGGACGACGGCGTGATCGTTCCCTCCAGGGAGACCTCTTCCTCTCAGATCGGGCCGGGGCGACGTCAGTTGCCTCGCGGCCTGAGCGCTATCGTCATCGCCACGGTGGCCCTCTTTGCCGTCAGTGCTGTGGTGGCCCCGGCAAGCGTGAGCGGCAACGCAATACTGAGCATGCTCCCGTTCGCGGCAATCCTGGCCATCGTGTCCCTGGGGCAGACTCTGGTGGTCCAGCAAGGCGGTATCGACCTGTCGGTCCCCGGTGCCTTCTCCCTGGCGGTCGTCCTGATCACCAAGGCGCCCACGGACAACTTGACCAATGTCGCTGTGATGGCTCTGCTGGCAGTGGCCGTGATGTTCCTGGCCGGATTCATCTCCGGTGTGATCGTGGCCTACGTGCGCGTGGCGCCCATCGTGGTCACCCTGGGCATGAATGCCCTGCTGATCGGCACCACCTGGGCAGTGTCCGCCGGAGCGGCCCGGCCGTCCCCGAACTCCTGGTACCGGGTCGCGACAGCCGACCCGTTGGGGATCCCGGTTCCGGTGATCATCGCGGTCGTGCTGACCGTCGTGCTGACCGTCATCACGAAGATGACGCCCTGGGGGCGCCGGTTCGAAGCGGTGGGGGCCAACCCACGCATGGCGGCTGCGGCCGGCATCCGCCCTGCTACGTCGATGGTCATGGCTTACGCTGCCGCCACCGCCCTGTACGCGGTGGGCGGAATCCTGCTGGCCGGTCTGATCAACACTCCCAGCATCCGTGAGGGCGACTCCTACCTGCTGGCCTCCGTGGCCGTGGTGGTGCTGGGCGGCACGTCGTTGCTGGGCGGTAAGGGCAGTGTCATCGCCACGGCCATTGCCGCCATCTTCTTCACTCAGGTGGACCGCATGGCCCTCACCTTGGGCTTGGGCCCCGGGGTCCAGACGCTCATTCAGGCCCTGGCGTTGGCACTGGGTGTGCTGGCCCACCGCAGCCGCAACCGGACCGGCCGCCGCTCCTAGCGGCAGACTCGGCCCCCCCCCTCGGGACCTCATGCCGATCTCCACCGACCTCAGAACCACGGAAAGTAGGGCACCGACGTGTCGAACTACGCGCGCAAGCTATGGGCTGTCAGCGCCATCATCGCTCTGACGGGATGCAGCTCCGCTTCTCCCGAAGCCCAGCCTCCGGCGGACGCCGCCCAAGGTTCCTCGGCTGAGGTCCCCGCCTGGTGCGGCGGCACTCCGGCCGTCGTCGGCTTCGCCGACGGCGCTGGCTCCAACAGCTGGAAGCGGCTGAACCGGGCGGAGATCGAGGACGAGGTCTCCCGCTGTCCCAGCGTGGAGGACTTCATCTACCTCAACGCCCAGGGTGACACCCAGAAGGCCGTCTCGGACATCAACAGCCTGGTCGCCCAGGGCGCCACCGGCATCCTGGTGTTCCCTGACGCCGGGGAAGCCACCTTACCGGCCATCCGCAACGCCTACCGCAGCGGTGCCACGGTGGTGCCCTACCGGGTGTCCCCCGGGGGCACGCCGGGGGAGGAGTACACCACCTTTGTGGCCTCCAGCTTCCCCACGATCGGGGAACTGTGGGGGGAGTGGCTGGTGGACAACCTGCCCGAGGGCGGCAACGTCTTGTTCCTGGGCGGGCCCCCGGCCAACTCCCAGAACCTCGCGGTCAACGAGGGGTTGCAAAAGGTCCTCAAGGATCACCCAGAGATTCAAGTTATCGGCGACCAGCCTTTCACAGTCACCAACTGGAACCCGGCCCAGACCCAGCAGGTGACGGCGACCATGATCAACAAGTACCCGCAGATCGACGCGGTCGTCGCCGATTTCGCGGCCACCAGCATCATCAGCGCCTTCGAGCAGGCCGGACGGGACATTCCGCTGATTGCCACCGCCGACGTCAACGGCCTGTCGTGCAAGTACCAGGAAAAGCTCGAGGAGGGGGAACCATTCGATCTGCTGACGGTCAACTCCCAGACCTCCATGGGCCGGCTGGCCGCTCAGCACGCCATTGCCGGGGCCACCGGCGGGGAAGCACCGGCGGCGACGGAGGACATCCCGCATGTCTTCGAGGACTCGGTCTCCGGTGAGCCGCAACAGCCCGTCTGCGAACCAGAGCTTCCAGAGGACGCGATTCTCTCTGGGGAGCTGTCCAAGGAGCAGGTCGCCGAGGTCCTGCGCTAGCACCCTCTTGCGCGCAATCGCATCCACGATCACCCACGACGACAAGGGTTCATCATGAAGAACAGCACCGCCAGGGCGATGCAGGATCCCGCCCTCAGCGCGGAGGATCCCATCCTCAGCGTAGAGAGCGTCTCCAAGACCTTTGGGCCGGTCAAAGCCCTTCAGGACATCTCGATCACCTTCTACCCCGGTCAGGTGCACGCCCTCCTCGGGGAGAACGGTGCCGGCAAGTCCACCCTCATGGGCATCATTTCCGGGGCCCTGGACCCTTCGGCCGGGTCCATCCTCGTCGGGGGAGAGAACCGGAAGCGGCTGACCCCGGAGGAGGCCGTCCGCCACGGCATTTCCATCGTCCACCAAACCCCGGCACTGGCCCCGGACCTGACGGTGGCCGAGAACATGGCCTTGACCGTGCCCGAGTCCATGCGTCCTCCGCTGGCTCAGCTGGACCCGTGGGTGCGTGAGCAGCTGAGCAAGGTCGGCAGCACCGTTTCCCCCTCGGCGCAGTGCGCGGATCTGCCCATCTCCGACCTGCAGCTGATCGAGATCGCCCGAGCCCTGGCCGTGGACACCCGTCTGCTCATCCTCGATGAGCCCACCGCCCCGCTGGATCAGGACAAGGTGGCGCTCCTCTTCGAGAAGGTTCGTTCCATCGCCGCCGCCGGGGTCGGCGTCGTCTACATCACCCACCGGATCCCGGAGATCCGGGAACTGGCCGACACCATGACCATCCTGCGTGACGGGCGGATGCGCGGCACTTACGATCCCCAGGCGAAGACCGACGACGAGATCGTGGCCTTGATCGCAGGGCGGGAGATCGAGGCGGTGTTCCCGGACAAGGGTCTCCAGCAGTTCGCCGAGCGTCCCGCACTGGAGGTGCGCAACCTCTCCAACGAGATCCTCTCCGATGTGTCGTTCAAGGTCCGGCCCGGGGAGATCGTGGGCATCGCCGGGGTGGCCGGCAACGGCCAGCCCCAGGTGCTGCGGTCCCTGGCCGGCCTGGAGCCGGCCAAGGGCGAGGTCCTCATCGAGGGACAGGCCCTGAAAATGGGCAGTGTGTCCCGGTCCCGGTCCGCTGGGCTCGTGTTCATGCCGGCCGACCGGGCGAAGGAAGGGGTGCTGCCCGGCTTCTCCATCCGCGAGAACGCGACGCTCAGCGCCCTGGGACGCTTCCGTCGCGGCATCACCGTGAATTCCTCCGCCGAATCCCAGGAAGCATTGGGGATGACCCGGGGGCTGGGCGTGAAGGCCCCGAGCCTGGACACCCCGGTGGGCAACCTCTCGGGAGGCAACCAGCAGAAGGTGGTCCTGGCCCGGGCACTGCTGGCCAACCCTCGGGTGGTCCTCACCGAGGAGCCGACCCAGGGTGTGGACGCCGGTGCGCGCTCGGAGATCTACACCCAGCTGCGGGCGGCCGCCGCCGACGGACTAGCGGTCCTGGTGGTCTCCTCCGACGCGATGGAGCTCGAAGGACTGTGCGACCGCGTCATCGTGATGTCCAGCGGATCGATCGTGACCGAGCTAGAGGGCGACCAGGTCACCGAGACCAACATGATGCAGGCCATGGTCGCCTCCCACACCCAACGCCACACCCGCGATCGCGACGATGCCCCCACCCGGTCCAAGACCCGGGGGGGCTTCGATGCCGCCACACTGCGCAACTCCGCCCCCACCGTGGTCATCTCCGCGGCGATCCTGGCCATTGGGCTGTTGGGCATCGTGACCAACATCCGCTTCATCGGGGAACCCAACATCTACGCGGTGCTGCTGTCGACCTCCGCCCTGGCGCTGGTCGCCCTGGGGCAGTTCCTGGTGGTGATGACCGGCGGAATCGACCTGTCGGTGGGCCCGCTGACGGGATTGGTGCTGGTGATCAGCTCCTTCTTCTGGACCGAAGACGCCGGCGAGCTGGTCTCGGCAGGTGGCCTGGCCATGATCCTGGTCGTGGCCGCAGCCATCGGAGCCCTCAACGGAGCCCTGGTCGCGCTGCTGAATCTCCCGGCCGTCGCCGCGACCTTGATCACCTACATCGCCATCCAAGGCGTCTCGCTGCTGCTGCGCCCGCAGATCTCCGGCTACATCGCCGTCGACACCCTCGACCTCATCAATACCCGGATCGGGGTGGTGCCGGTGGCGTTCATCATCGTCTGCCTCCTGGGGGCAGTCATGGCCTTCATCCTGCAGCGGACCTTGCGAGGGGTGGCCTTCCGGGCCACCGGCTCCGCCCCCGCCATCGCCACCAAGGTCGGGGTGCCAGTGCGCTGGTACACCTTCGCCGCCTACGTGCTTGCCGCCCTGCTGGCCGCCCTGGGAGGAATCATGCTGGTGGGCCAGGTCGGGGTCGGTGACCCCACCCAGGGCGTAGGTTTCACCCTCTCCAGTATCACCGTCGTGGTGGTGGCCGGCACCCTGCTGCGCGGCGGGGTCGGTTCCCCGGTGGCGGTGCTACTGGGGGCGATCCTGCTGCAGACAATGTTCTCCCTGACCAATTTCCTGCAGCTGAGCAGCCAGTGGCAGTACTGGGTCCAGGGCGCGATCATTCTCGCCGCGGCGGTGTTCTACATCAGCCTGCGCAACAGTAAGAAGCTCAACGCCACGACATAACGCCGAACCCGCTCGCGCTCCGGCGCCTCCTCACGCTTTATTGACCGAAAGGACTTCCCATCATGGACGCCCTCCAGTTCCAGGCCCCCCACCAGACGAAAGGCCAGACCACCATGAAGGCTCTCCAGTTCCAGGCCGCCGGCGAGGCGAAGGTCGTGGACATCGACATCCCTGAAATCGCCGCCGACGAGGTGCTCGTCGCCGCCCGCTCCGTCGGGGTGTGCCACTCCGACATCGAACTCCTCGAAGGCCGATACATCATTCCCTTCGAGTACCCGATCATTCCCGGCCACGAGTGGTCCGGCGAGGTCGTGCGTACCGGTGCCGACGTGGACTCCTTCACCGTGGGCGACCGCGTGGTCGGGGAGTGCGTCATCGGAGAGGACCATTTCGGCTTCTCGATCAGCGGCGCCGCCGCCGAATTCTTCGTGGCCAAGGCCGCCTGGCTACACCAGCTGCCCGACAACGTCTCCTACACCAGTGGCGCCCTGGTGGAACCCTTCAGCTGCGGCTACTACGCCCTGCTGAAGGCCGGCAACGTCAACGCCAGCGACGTCCTGGTCGTCCTCGGCGCCGGGCCCATCGGTCTGGGCGTGGTGGCGGCTGCGGCCATCATGGGCGCCCAGACCCTTGTCGTGGAGCCCTCCGAGGCCCGCCGCCAGGCGGCCCTACAGCTGGGAGCCCGCGAGGCCGTGGCCCCGGATGCGGTGGAGGAGATCCTGGGCCGGCTCAGCAACGGGCGCGGCGCCGACGTCGTGGTCGAAGCCACCGGCCGCCCGGACGTGATGGCCTCCGCCCTGGAGATCGCTGGGCACGGGGCCCGCCTGGTCTACGTCGGCATTGACGTCGGTAATGCCGCCCCGGCGCGGCTGGGGCTGATCCAGTCCAAGGAACTGTCGGTGTCCGGTTCCATCGGCTCCCCGGGCGTGTGGGAGGCCTGCCTGCGATTCATGGCAGCCAGCGGCTTGGACCTGGGCTCCCTGGTCACCCAGGAATACCCCGCCGAACGCGCCATCGAGGCCCTGAAAGCCTCCCGGGACTCGGCCACCAACATCAAGGTGCACATGAAGTTTGAGGGCACCCTCTAGGCCAGCCCGCCTCGAAGCCAACGATGGATCACCGTCACCAACGAAACGAGGAACAATGGACCGCCTGAAGGACAAGGTGTGCATCATAACCGGGGCCGGCAATGGAATGGGACAATCCACAGCCCAACGATTCGGTGCCGAAGGCGCCCGGGTAGCCGTCACCGACATCTCCTCCCGCGATGGCGAGGAAACCGTCCGCCTCATCACCGAGGCCGGAGGCACCGCCCAGTTCTGGCTCCTTGATGTCAGCCGCGAGGACCAGGTCGCCGAGGTCTTCGCCGACATCGCCGACTCCTTGGGGGGCATCGACGTCTTGGTCAACAACGCCGGGATCTCCGGCGTGGATAAGCCGACCCACGAAGTCACGGAGGAGGAGTGGGACCAGGTGTTCGCCGTGGACGTCAAAGGTGTCTTCTTCTGCACCAAGCACGCGGTGCCGCACCTGCAGCAAGGCGGCGGCTCGATCGTGAACGTCTCCTCCATCTACGGACTCGTGGGCTCCCACGAAATGGCTCCGTACCACGCCGCCAAGGGAGCGGTCACCATCATGACCAAAAAGGATGCCGCCACCTACGGCCGCGACGGGATCAGGGTGAATTCAGTGCACCCCGGAACAATTCTCACACCTTTTGTGCGGGAATTAGCCGAACGCGGTGAAGGTGGTCTGGCAGGATACCTGAGCATCATGGAACCCAAGCACCCCATCGGGCATGTGGGAGAACCCGATGACGTCGCCAATGCCATTCTTTTCCTCGCTTCCGACGAAGCGAGATTTGTCCACGGGGCGGCCCTGACCGTAGACGGTGGATATACAGCCGTCTAATGCGACGGAGGGGCGCTGCGCATGTGCAGCGCCCCTCCGTATCATTGTTCTTAATGGAATCTTCCGTGGATCACCCAGATGGCCACACATTCTTCGTCCGAAAAAGGATTGCTGAGCCGGTGAGGAATGGACGAGTCAAAACTGATGCTGTCGCCCGGATTCAGCACCTGACGGGAAAAAGCCACCTGGACCTCCAATCGACCCGACAAGACGTGAAAGTATTCCTTACCACCATGATGCATCAAATTATCCACCGGGCACGACTCGGTATCCGGCGGGTAAGTGACTCGCAGGAATTCGATCTCGGGATCTTCCGTCAGCGTCAAACGCTCCCACCGCACACCGTTGAGGAAAATTTGCGGGCGCTGGTCTGCCCGCTGCAGCCCCGGCAACTGCCCTACCTCCGGAAGAGGGTTGACCTCTTCGCTGGGCCCGTTGCCGTTGGAGTGCGGCACGGCCAGCGCTCCCACGGCGTCAGCCTCCACACTCGGCGGGCTGACCGGGCTGGAAGTCGTCGACAAGACGGCCGACCCCTCGCTCATCAGCTCGTCGACCGAGATGTTCAGTTCCCGGGCCACAGCGAACAGCGTTCCGACGGAAGGGGTCGCCCGACCCAGCTCGATTTGCGACATGAAGCTGGCCGAGACTCCGACCAGACGAGCGAGTTCTCGAAGGGAAATTCCCTTCGCGGTCCGGACCGTGCGCAGTCGCTGGCCGAGCTGGGGGCTGCTGGCTTCTTTGGGCGCTGCATCCGAAGCCCGCGTTTGTTTTTCCAAGGGGTGACCCTCCTGATGGCGGCTGTCCGACTGTTCGCTCCAGGAAACATCAACTGGATTCCCATATGCCGAGAAGTCCGACTTATGGAGACTCTCAGGGTGGGAGGTGACGTCCGTCTTAGCTGCAACCGGTGCATTAGAGTGTGACTATATTATGCCACAGCTCTCTCGGGCGAATAGACGATGTGCGGGAGCCCGGGTGTCTTTTTCTCGCCGGGTCCCTTGGGCGACGCAGGGCCTTGTGCCCCGCAGACGGTTGGCGGGTGACGGTCCGGTGAATGCCTGACTGGGCACGCAAAATATTTGTTTCAGCGGCGATGGGTGGCGTTTTGAGAGCGCCCCCTGGGGCATAGCTGCTTTTTAATTCACTGACCTGTGATTGGCGTATCCAAAGTTTTTGACGAAGCACTTCCGACCCATGGTGAATTGGTGTTTATTCTGAGGAAAATCCGGCCCTGCGGACCAGTGTCCGACGGGGTTTTATGAGGAGTAAATTGTGGAAAATTTGATGAAAGCAGCCGTCTACTACGGTCCCCGAGATATTCGCATGGAGCAGGCGCCGGTGCCCGAGCAGGCCGAAGGGGAGGCGCTGGTCAGAGTCCTGCGCTCCGGTATCTGCGGAACGGACGCAGGGGAGTGGACGGCCGGGCCCAAGGTGTTCCCGGTACTCCATCAGCACCCCAACAGCGGTCATGTTGGCCCCATGATCCCCGGCCACGAGTTCGTGGGTGAGATCGTGGCCGTCAACGGAGACGATGCGTTCCAGGCCGGGCAGGTCGTCGTCTCCGGCGCCGGGGTGTCTTGTGGGCAATGTGATCGGTGCCGGGAAGGGCGAACGAACATGTGTCGGCAGTACAAGACCCTGGGGCTGAACATGAACGGTGGCATGGCCGAATACGTCTCGGTCCCCACCCGGACCCTGGCGCTCGTCCCCGATGGGGTGTCGGCCGACCACGCCGCCCTGGCCCAACCACTGGCGGTGGGGATCCATGCGGCCCGACGCTCCCAGGCGAAGTCCGGCGACAACGTAGTGATCATCGGTGCTGGTGCTATTGGTTCTTTTGTGCTGGCTGGGCTTCTGCACCTGGAAGCGGTCAATGTCGCCGTTATCGATTTCCCCGGCCCGAAGCTGGACCGGGCGCGGAAGCTCGGTGCCCAGTACTGCCTGGAGCCCCACGACGGGTTGGCAGAACAGGTCATCGACATATTTGGGGGCAAGCCCGACGTGGTTATCGAGGCCAGTGGAGCCCCGGGGCAGCTGGCGTTCAGCCTCGGCCTGGTCCGTGACGGCGGACGCGTGCTTGGTGTAGGTATCCCCAAGAAGGCCGTGGAGATGGACATGCACTCGATGATTTTCCGTGAGATCACCCTGGAGACGACTCTGGCCCACGTGTTCAAGACCGACATCCCCGCGGCCCTGGAGATCCTCGCCGAGGGCGTGCTCGGGGAAGAGCTGGCTGAAAGCCCCGTGCCGCTGTCCCAGCTCGGGGAGGCCCTCGACAGGTTGGCCTCCGGAAGCGTCGAAGGCAAGGTCCTGATCGACCCCTCCCTATGAGAATCCGCCACCCGATCCGGGGCCTCTGCCTATAGGCACGGCGGCTCCGGCAGATCGGAGCTCCGACGTGCCACTGAGCGTGTAAGCGCGAAACAGGCCGACCCGTCCCAGTTCGTCCGCCGCCGATAGCCACCGGCGGCGGGAACTCATGCGGGCTGGCAAGAACAACTTTCACCAACCTAGGAGATGTGACAACACCATGGCATCATCAACCCGACACCCCACAGCCCTAGTGGTGGGCGCCAGCGGCATCGCCGGTTCGGCGATCATCGAACAGCTGACCCAGCGCGAGGACTGGGAAGTGCTGTCCCTGTCCCGCCACCCCATTCCCGGAAGCCCGGTGCGGCATATCAGCGCTGACCTTCGCTCCCCGGAAAGCTTGGCCGCGGCCCTGGCCGGGGAGCGGCCCACGCACGTGTTCTTCACCGCCTGGTCCCGCCAAGCCACCGAGAAGGAGAACATCGAGGTCAACGCCGGGATGCTGCGCAACCTCCTGACCGCACTGGACCACGCCCCGGTGGAGCACGTGGCGCTGATGACGGGGCTCAAGCACTACATGGGCCCGTTCGACGCCTACGGAAAGGGGCAGATGCCCGACACCCCCTTCAGGGAGGACGAGCCGCGCCTGCCGGTGGAGAACTTCTACTACGCCCAGGAGGACGAGCTGTGGACCGCCGCCGGCTCCCAGGGCTTCCGCTGGTCCGTGCACCGGGCGCACACGGTCATCGGCCACGCGGTGGGCAACGCCATGAACATGGGCCTGACGCTGGCCGTGCAGGCCTCGATCTGCCGGGAGACCGGCCGCCCGTTCGTCTTCCCCGGCTCCGAGACCCAGTGGAGCAGCCTCGTCGACATGACCGACGGGTCCCTGCTGGCCGAGCACATGATCTGGGCCGCCACGGAGGCCCCCGGGAGCGAGGCCTACAACGTGGTCAACGGCGACGTCTTCCGGTGGCGGTGGATGTGGCCGAAGCTGGCCGCCTACTTCGGGGTCGAGTGGGAGGGCTACAAGGATGCCCCCCGGCCGCTGGAGGAGCAGATGCACGGAGCGGAGGAGGTATGGGGCCGGCTTGTGGATCAGCACCAGCTCATCGAGCCCGATCTAGGCCGGCTGGCCTCGTGGTGGCACACGGATGCGGATCTGGGGCGGAACTTCGAGGTCGTGGCCGACATGGCCCGCAGCCGGCTGGCCGGCTTCACCGGCTACCGGCGGACCGAGGACTGCTTCACCAGCCTCTTCGACCGATACCGCGCCGAACGCATCATTCCCTGATCGGACCCTCAAAGCTGCCTATGGGCCATCAGTAACCGAATCCGGCTCTACTGGGACACATCGCGGAACATCAGGCGATGCCACACCGCCTGATGTTCCGCGGGCCCTCTTGGCGCTACTGGCGAACTCCTGCCAAGGCCCTCATGGCCCGGCATTCGCATTACATATGGCGGATTAGCGGTTGTCCTTCGACAAAGTAGTGACCGTCCTCGAGGCGGACGACATGCTGGTCAGCACCATGCTGGACCGCTTGGGACGGTCGACGCAGAGCATGCTCGTCCTCGCCAAGGGGTTACAGGTCAGGGGTGCCGGGATGCGGATGCTCTACCTGGGTGGGGCAGACATGGACACCCACATCCCGATGGGCTCGACGGTTTTCACCGCACTGGCCCCGATGGAGCTGGTGAACGAGGGGGGCTGATCACCGACTCGCTGGGCATGGGAAGAACCGCCGGCAGGGGCCTCGGCGGGCGATGCCAGACTTTCACCGATTCCCGGATCTGCAGCGACCACCGTCGCTTGGAGGCTGGGGGCCGGCCGTGGTGGTTCCCCCTCCCCCCGCCATCGATGGGGCAGGGCGTCGACGGAACCGCTGGTGGGACGTAGCGTCTTGGGCATGGTGGAAAAGGTGCAGCGGTCGGCGTTTGACACCCGCGACCGGGCTGAGGGCCTGGCTGTGCTGGAGCAGGTCTATGCCGTCCAGGGGGCGCGCCGGGGATCGGACGAGGATTTCGCCATGCGCGTGTCCACGGCCGGGGTCGGGCCGGTGAGCCTGGAACGGGTGTGCTGGCAAGGGGCTCCGGCGGGCGGGGTCGGGGAGCATCCCGGGGTGCTGCGGGTCGGGCAGGTGCTGGGAGGGTCGGTCAACGTTTCCAGTGGCCGGGACGTCCTGGCGTGCCAGGGCCCGTTCTTGTTGCCCCGGGGTCCGTATCTGAGCTGGTGGGAGGGTCTGGACATCCTGTCGCTGTCCCTGGACGCTGCGGTGGTCCAGGACCAGGCCCGGGCCCTGTCGGGGTCCGAGACGTTGCGCCTGGAGTTCACCGGAGCCGGCCCGGTGAGTCCGGCCCTGGGCCGGTACTGGTCGGTCGGCGTCACCCATCTGTCCCGGAGCTTGCAGTCTGGTGACGAGGTCATGATCAACCCGTTGCTGCAAGCAGAGATGACCCGGTCTCTGGTCACCGCCCTGCTGCACACCTTCCCGAACTCGTTCGTGGAGCGCCACCGGGCCCCCGTCCCAGAGCCCCGGCCCGGTTCCCGGGGGGTGCGGCGGGCGGTGGCGTTCATCGAGGCCCACCTGGGCGAGCCGATCGGGATCGCTGAGATCGCCGCAGCCGCCCGGATGAGCCCCCGGGGGCTGCCAGCGGCCTTCCGGCGTGAGCAGGGGACCACGCCGCTGGGGTATCTGCGGATGAGGCGGCTGGAGGCCGCCCACGCCGATCTGGTGGCCGCCGATCCCACTGCGGGGGTGAGCGTGGCGGTGATCGCCGCCCGCTGGGGATTCGCCCATCCGGGGCGGTTCGCCGCCGCCTACCGCGACCGCTACGGGCAGGCGCCCTCGGCCACCCTGCACACCTGAACGCGCCTCCGCACCTGCCCCCGCCCTGAAGGGGGGCCCGGTTGGGCCTTGTCAGCGGGGCATCGGTGACGCTCCGCTGACTGCTGAGGCCCCTGCTGGGGGCTGGTGCGCGCCTAGACTGGCACGAACATATCCACCGGCGTGCTCCCGGAGGGGGTTCCCGGCGCAGTGGCCGTCACCGCTGCCGGTGATCACGGCCCGGGGGCGGGAGAGCACGCGCTGCCCGCGGGAAGACCGACAACACTGCGGGACGGGCCGAGGAGGGGGCAAGCCGATGAGCCGGCCGATCCACCACGAGGCCACCGCCAGCGAGCCGGAGGCCGTGACGGAGCTGTTCGCCCAGCTGGGGGTGCGGTTCTCCTTCGACCCGGCCGGGCCCGGTTTCTCCTACCGGGAGACCCGGGACGGGAACGAGCACGTGAGCGTGGCCCGGCTGTCCATGGGTGGTGAATTCTCCACCTGGGGCGACACCGAGGTCTTCGGGGTGGCCCAGGTGCGCGGGGCCCGCTACGACTGGTCGACCTCCGACGACCAGGGCTCCGGGCTGGGGCACCCGGTCCTGTTCCGTCCCGGACACCCGGCCCTGGTCGTGGCCAGGGCCTTGGAGGCCACCAACATCTACCTCACCGCGGCCGTACTGCAGGAGGTAGCCGACACGGTCTACGGCCTCGAGCACACCCCGGTGGCCTTCGTCTCCTCCCGCCCGGCCAGCCCGGCCCTGGGACACTACTGGTCCGGGCTGGTCGGCTGGGCCGCCGAGGCCGCGGCCGCCGCACTCCTGGAGGAACCGTTGGTGCGTACGGACCTCACCCGTCGTCTGGCGGTGGGCATGCTGGAGTGCTTCCCGCTGACCGGGGACCGTGAAACCCGGTCACTGTCGATGGCCGCCCAGGCCCGCCGCTACCGGATCGCCGTGGCGTTCCTCGACGACAACGCCCAACGGCCCATCACCGTCGAGGACGCCGCCCTCGCCGCGAACACCACCACGACCGCCCTGGTGCGGGCCTTCCGGGCCAACCACCCCCTGGGCCTCACCCCGGCCCAGTACCTCCGGCGGGTGCGGCTGGCCGGCGCCCACGAAGACCTCCTCCATGGTGATCCCACGACCGGGGACACGGTCAGAGCGATCGCGATCAGATGGGGCTTCCCCCACCCGGGCCGCTTCGCCGGCGCCTACCGCGAGGCCTACGGGGTTCCCCCGCGCTGGACCCTCGAGCGCTGAACCCCCGCCCGCCTCCACGGCTGCTGAA
>NZ_JBISWK010000030.1:0-1459 GCF_044462205.1 Kocuria rhizosphaericola
ATCCTGGAGAACATGGAGATCGGCCACAACGTGCTGCACGGGCAGTGGGACTGGATGCGCGACCCCGACATCCACTCCACCACCTGGGAGTGGGATTTCGTCACCCCCGCCGAGGCGTGGCAGCACACCCACAACGACCTGCACCACACCTGGACCAACGTCATCGGCAAGGACCGCGACGTCGGGTACACGATCCTGCGCATGGACGCGGACCAGCCGTGGCGGCTCAAGAACCTGGGCAATCCGCTCTACAACGCGCTGCTGGCTCCGGTCTTCGAGTGGGGCATCGCCCTCTACGACCTCGAACTCGACCGGGTGCGGGAGGGCACCAAGTCCAAGGCCGAGCTCCAGCAGTCGCTGAAGGCTCTGGGAGCGAAGTTCGCCAAGCAGATCGCCAAGGACTACGTGGCCACGCCCGCCGCCGCGGCGATCCTCAGCGGCTCGGGCAAGCAAGCCCTGGCGGCCACGGCCACCGCCAACGCGGTGCGCAACATCTGGGCGCACGCCGTGATCTTCTGCGGGCACTTCCCCGCCGGAGCCGACACCTTCACCGAGGCCCAGATCGAGGGCGAGACCCGCGGGGACTGGTACCTGCGGCAGATGATCGGCTCGGCGAACATCTCCGGGTCCCGGCTGATGCACCTCATGACCGGCAACCTGTCCTTCCAGATCGAGCACCACCTGTTCCCGGACCTGCCCTCGAACCGCTACCCCGAGGTCGCCGTGAAGGTCCGGGAGATCTGCGCCCGCTACGGGCTGCCCTACACGACCGGCCCGCTGTACCAGCAGGTGGGCTCGGCGTGGGCGAAGGTCTTCCGCCTGGCACTGCCCTAGGACGGCCGTCGGGGCGGCTTCATCGACGACCGTGGTCGGGTCGAGCATCGGTGGCCGCCTGTGGTCGCCTCGTGCGCTCGGCGACGAGGCCTGCGGGAGCGATGGGCGCGAGCGGGCCAGGGTGGAGAGAGGCGAAACCCAGGGCGCGGAGGCCAAGGGGCGAAGAGACAAAAACATCGCCACCCGGCCGGAGCCGGGTGGCGATGTCAGGTCGGCCTCGGAGCGCTCAGCTCCGTGCCGGGGATCTCACGAGGAGATCAGAGCGTTCTCACGCAAGCACGGTGATGTTCGCGGCCTGGGGGCCCTTGGGGCCGTCCTGGGTCTCGAACTCGACGCGCTGGTTCTCCTCGAGGGAGCGGAACCCGCCGGAGTTGATCGCGGAGAAGTGCGCGAACACGTCCTTGGAGCCGTCCTCGGGGGTGATGAAGCCGAAGCCCTTGTCGGCGTTGAACCACTTCACGGTGCCAGTAGTCATGGGGAACCTGTCTTTCTGGGAAACGGAGCGTCCCCGGCGATCGGGGTGCTCGGGCGTTGCGATGCCTGCCAAAACGTCTTCTCAGAAAAACTGCCGCGCCCGGAATCGGGCGAACTGCTTGAACTGCAAGAACGAAACTTCAACAACTGG
>NZ_JBISWK010000031.1:0-6033 GCF_044462205.1 Kocuria rhizosphaericola
AGAGCTTGCCCTCATCGGTGCGATGCTCGGTCAAATCGGTCAGCCACAGCCGGTTGGGCGCGGTGGCGGTGAAGTCCCGCTCCACGAGGTCGTCGCGCACCGGTGGACCGGGCCGGCGATTCAGGCCCCGCTTCTTGGAGTGGACGCTGAAGAGCCGCTGGGCCGAGCACAGCCGCTGCACGCGGTTCTCCCCAGCCGTGATGCCGTGGTCGGGCAGCTCGTCGGCGATGAAGCGGTAGCCGAACGCCGGGTCGTCGGCGTGGATGGTCATGGCGGCGTCGATCAGGTGCGCGTCATCCCAGTCCCGGTCGGTGACCGGGTTCGCCTTCCACTGGTAGAAGGCTTGTTTGGAGAAGCCCAGAGTCCGGCAGGTCACCGCGACGGGGATCCCGTCGGCGGCCAGGTCGAGGACCAGCGGAAACTTCATTTTGGGGGCAGCTCCCGGGCGAAGAATGCTGCGGCCCGTCGCAGGATCTCGTTCTCCTGCTCGAGCAGCCGATTGCGCCGCTTGAGTGCCCGCAGCTCCTCCGACTCGGCCGTGGTGACCCCTGGCCGGACGCCGTCGTCGACATCGGCTTTGCGCAACCAGTTGTGGAGCGTGGCTTCTGAAATCCCGAAGTCGCGGGCGATCTGCGACAGCGGGGCCTCGTGCTTGCGGGCCACCGCCACCACGTCGCGGCGGAACTCCTCGGGGTAGGGCTTGGGCACGGGATCATCCTCACTGTGAGGAAGGATCCTCACAAGTCAGGAGTCAAGGAAACCCGGGGCAGTCCCGGCCACTGTATTTGCTCGTTGGCGTGGCGGAGCGCCGCAGTCGAACGGATGGAAGCCCTGCCGGCTTTCGAGCTGCGTATCTGCTCGCGCCACGGCCGAGTTGCGGCCTCGGGGGCTACTGCAAGTGGTTAGCTAAGGCACATAGTGCAGCTCACGCAATCGCGAGGACGCCATGGGCCACCGCAGATCCGCCATGTTCATAGACTTCGACAACTTTTTCAGCGGGTTGCTCAGTAGCGACCCGAAAGCAGCCCTCGAGCTCGCGGAACGACCGTCCGCATGGATTCACCGACTGGCCACGCATGACGCTGACGACGTCCGACGCTGGCTAGTACTGCGTTGCTACATGAACCCCTCTGGCAGCATCGCCCACCCCCTGAACCCCGGAGAGCGGCTGTACTTTTCAAAGTTCCGGCCATTCTTTACTCAGGCCGGCGTGGAGGTCGTGGACTGCCCCAGTCTCACGCGGGGCGCGAAGAACGGAGCGGACATCCGCATCGTGATAGACGTGATGACCGCTCTGCAGCACGAGACCTGCTACGACGAGTTCGTGCTGGCCTCCAGCGACGCGGACTTCACACCATTGCTCCAGGTGTTGCGCGCCCATGACCGCAGGACCGCGATCATCGCCACTGGCTCGACGGCTGTGGCCTATGAGGCCCTGGCCGACCAGTACCTCGATGAGCAGGACCTCTTCGACCTCATGGCCCCGGCTCAGGAGTCGGAAACTGACGTCGCTGAGGAAGCCGCGGCGATCCTGGAGGCGCACAGCGTCGCAGGGGACGCCGCTGCCGGGGGCCGGTCGAATGACGAGGAGGCATGGCGGGAGTTCTGCGAGGTGGTGCGCAGCGATTACGAGTCCTCCGAGGTGCCCATCAATTGTGCCCGCCTTGCCAGCCGGATCCACGCCGATCTGGGTGAAGTCGTGACTCGTACCCGGTGGTTCGGCGGAGGAACGTTTCGGAAGGCTGTCGAGCGGATCGGCTTGCCCAACCTCAACTTCTCACCGCACCACTTCTGGGACTCGGCCAGGCACCCGGCGCCGGGACCTGTCCAGCCTGGCCTGAGTGACCCGCCGGAGGGCTCGGCGCCGCTTGCTCCGGGTATCACTCGATTCTGCGACGTCGCCAAGATGCCCCGGCTGCCGCATGAACACTGGCCCGTGGTATTCGAGGTGCTCTCGGAGTACGCCCGTGAGTTCGACTTCAATCTCTCGGAGGCCTCGAAGTGGTCGAGGGACCGCGCCAGGGAACTGGGCGTTGAGGTCTCCCGGAGAGCACTTCTCTACGTTATTCGAGGTGCCCGTACCGGTGGCGCCGACCTCAGTGTGGACCAGGCCCCTGATGCCCCTGCCATCGCCCGCGCTGTGTTCAGCAGTGTGCTCGAACAGGCCGCCCTGGCGGGGTTCTTTCCTTCCGAGGACGAAAAACAAGACCTGGCCGACTGGCTGGCAGTCGACGTGTCGAGCTCCAGGCTTGTCCACGGAATGCAGTGACGACCGGAGCGGCGCCCGACCGTCAGCCTTACGGGGGTCGCCGGCAACGCTGTCGCCGGCTCAACATGAACTCTTGAACGGTTGGAGCCGGACGGTGTCGGAGGGGTCGGGAATGGTCAATTAAGCCGGGTAGGCGAGCACATGTCCGATGTGAGTAAAATGCCTAGATCTCGGGACTTCAGGACTGGCGACATTGGCCAGTTAGCCCGGTGCCTCACGTCCCGTGTGAAAGTTCTCTCGCACGCCCTTCGGGAGGTCCTGGCCGAAGATCTCGTTGAGCCGGTTCACGATTTACTCCAGCACCATGAGTTGGGGGTCCCGGTTCGTCCCGGAGCCGGCGGCGCCGAGCGAGATCAGCTCGCGGGCCTCCCCGGAGGCCAGCTGGATATCGGCTGCGGGGCCGCGGGGGCGGCTGACGACGTCGAGCAGGTCCACGGTGGACAGGTCGGGGGTCTCTGAGCGCTCGTCCTGCTTGGTGACCTCCCACAGCACCCGGTAGAACATGGCGCGTTTGGCGACGTCGGTGTCCTCGAAGTCCAGCAGCTGGGAGAGGAAGTCATAGAGGTTGGTAAAGGTCCGCAGGTCCTTGCGGAACAGGTCCCCGAACGTGAGCGTCTCGCCGTCTGCCGGCGTGTAGACCAGCTCGGAGAAGCCGTCTTCCTCTGCCGTCCGGCACACATCGGCGCGCCGGCCAGCGCGATCGTCATCCCGGAGGACGGGTCGCCGGTCCTCCACGCAGCCTGACGGAGGCCCGATCACGGGGCGCTTCCCTGATCGTCTCTTGGCGTATCCGCTCGGCGCCTCAATGGTCCGTTCGCCCATGCCCGACGGCGCGGACTCACTCCGCGGCGGCGACCCCGAGGTCCGCGGCGTGGCCGCTGATGGTGCGGGCCAGGTCGATGTCGCGGCTGGTGATCCCGCCGACATCGTGGCTGGAGAGCGTGACGCCGACCTCGGGGTAGGTGAGGGTGAGGTCGGGGTGGTGGTTGGCCTCCTCGGCGGAGGCGCCGATGCGGTTCACGAGCTCCAGCCCGGTGGAGAACTTCCGGGTCCTGAAAGTGGCGACGAGAGTCTCACCGGCCTGGCGCCAGCCGGTGAGCCCGGCCTCGGCGACCTCGGCAGCGGACAGCTTCCGTTGAGCATCAGTCATGGTGCCATCATGGCCCCGGTGGGCCGCCGCGGGCCACCCCTAAGAGATGGTTTCAATAGTTCTTCCGAAGCAGTCGCCGGGCGCAGATGACGGTGACCGCCAGGGTGACGACAGCGGTGATGGTGGCGGCGCTGCGGTCGTAGCGGATGGCCAGGCGGCGGAAGGCCAGCAACCAGGAGATGGTGCGTTCCACGACCCAACGGTGGCGGCCCAGCCGTTCGCTGGAGTCCACACCGATGCGGGCGATCCGCGCGGTGATGCCACGTCGGCGAAGGTAGCGGCGCACCCGTTTGTTGTCGTAGGCCTTGTCCGCGTGCAGCTTGACCGGTCTCCGCCGTGGACGTCCCCGTCCTCGGCCCTTGACCGGGACCAGCCCCTCCAGGATCGGCTCCACCAGCATGGAGTCATGGCGATTGGCCCCGGTGATCGCCACCGCCAACGGCAACCCGTCAGCGGTGACCAGCACGTGGTACTTCGTACCGAGTTTCCCGCGATCGGTGGGGTTGGGCCCCGTCAGCTCGCCCCCCTTTTGGCCCGAACACTCACCGAGTCCAGGCAGGCACGGGACCAGTCGAGCGCCCCGTCCTGGCCGAGTTGGTCGAGGACGGCGTGGTGGAGCTTCTCCCACACTCCGGCCTCACGCGTCCCGGCCCGTGCCAATAACGTCATGCCCTCTTACAACTAGTTGGCCAAAGCAGCCGACTGATGTGGCCAATGACCACGTAGTTGGCCAAGAAGTCCACGAAGCATCAAGCGGTCGCAGTGAGTGCCGCTCTGGAGTGGATGTGAGACGCCGACCTAGATGAAGGGGGGTGTGTTAATCGATTCGACTACGACCCCCAGCGCTCGATTGCCCGGCCGCTACGACATACCCACTGAACCGTCGCGGGGTTGATGCCGCTTCCTGGTGATGAGGGATGACGACATGCCCAAGACGTACGATCCCGAGTTCAAGGCTCGGGTAGAACGGGTGGTGCAGGACCATCAGGCCGACTACGGATCGGTGACCGCGGCCAGCGTCGCGGTCGGAGCTGAGCTCGGTGTGGCGTGTGAGACGTTGCGGCGGTGGGTGTCCCAGGCCGAGGTCGACGCCGGCTCCCGTCCGGGGTCACCTCCGAGGGCGTTGAGGAGATCAAGCGGCTGAAGGCCGAGAACAAGCGGTTGCGCGAGGCCAACGAGATCTAAGCGGTTGGCCTCGATTTTCTTCGTGTCAATGTCATCGTAGGAAGTGCCGGCGGGGTTGGCCCGTTTATTCGCTGCCCCCGACCACGGTGGGCTTGTCCGCGATGTGCCGCCCCGCCGGTCCGGCCGGGCGAGGTCCGGGTGTGGCCTGATAGGGCCTCTGTGTCAAGGGAGGGCCGGTTTGTTGGCCGTCAGGTCCTTGAGCATGGTGCGGTAGACGACGTTGCTCAGCCGACGTTTGAGGGCTCTGCGGGCCTCGCGCGGGGTCTTGCCCTCCTGGATCTTCTTCAAGTAGTACTCCCGACCGAGGCCTGCATGGCTGATCTGACACACCGCCATAACGTGCAGCACCGAGTTCAGCTGACGATTGCCTCCGGGGTTCAGACGCTGCCGCATGTTGTCCCCGCTGGAGGTGTCCAGGGGTGCGGCACCGGTGTAACTGGCGAAGTGCCCGGCCGAGCGGAACCGGCGCACGTCCCCGACCTCGCCCAGAATCTTCCCGGCCTGGATGGTGCTGATGCCCGGCAGCTCCATCAAAGAGGTGCCGGTGATCTGCAGCTCCTCGGCGATCCGTTGCTCGTAGTCGTCCATCAGCTTCTCCAGCCGGGCCACCTCACCGATCAGATCCCGTGCCAGATCGCGCCGGCACTGGGCGATGGCTGTGGCCGGGCGCACCGTGCGCACCGCCGCCTTCGCTTTGGTGAGGTTCAGGCCTCGGGGCACGCCACCGGGGATTAGATCTCGGAGCAGGTCGTGGAGTCGGTTCAGGGCCCGGGTCCGTTCACCTTTGAGCGCGTCACGCTGGTGAGTGAGCAGGTCCAGGATCTCGGTATGGTCCTCGGCCATCACCCGCCGCAGACCCTCGTGGTGTTGGGCGGCCCATCCTACGGCCCGGGCGTCAGCGGCATCGGTCTTCCGCCCGCCGCCGGTGTGCAGCACCCGGGCCTTCATCGACAGGGTCGAGGGAACATCGATGACCTCGTGGCCCTGGCTGATGAGGTACTGGGAGATGCCCCGGCCCAGGCCTTTTGCGCCTTCGACGGCGAACAACGTCTGGTCGAACTGGGAGGCCCAGGCCAGCACGGCCGGGCCGGTGCCCTTGGTCACGGCGAAGCGCCGCGTGGCACGGGTAGTTCCATCAGCCTCAAGGGCTACGGCGGTGAGCGAGGACTTGTGCGGATCGATCCCGATGATCGTCATGGCAGACTGCTTCCACTGGCAGGGATATGAAGCTCCCTCGGTGGGCACTCTGACTTCAATCCACCTGCACGCCTCTGTCGAACCACACCCAGGGCAGGTGGCGGCCGGCCGGGCACCCTATCAATGAGCCAGCCCCCTTCCAGGGGCGACAAGAAGCTTGCGGACCAGCGCCGACCGCCACTCTCAACACTACGAAGCTGCAGACTCCCCAGTGCCGGCCACCACCCATTCA
>NZ_JBISWK010000032.1:0-79543 GCF_044462205.1 Kocuria rhizosphaericola
TCCATCTCGCCGTGGTCCATCTCGCCGTGGTCCATCTCGCCGTGGTCCATCTCGCCGTGGTCCATCTCGCCGTGGTCCATCTCGCCGTGGTCCATGCCCCCGTGACCCCCATGATCCGGCTCTTCAGGGAGCTCGGGCTCCTGGGCCCGCTCCTGGGCGTCCGTCCGGTGGTGCGGGGTGTCGAGAAGGAGGGCCGCGGCGTCGTCGAGGGCGGAACCCACCGCTCCGGGCGAGGTGATGTCGGCACGGACGCGGGGCCCGGGCATCTGCTCCCAGAGGCGGTCCACCAGCTCCGAGAGCTCCGGGCCGGGCGCGCCGCACACCGCGAGCACGTCCGCATCGGCCGGTGTCCACGCCGGTCGCCACCCACGGCGGAGCAGCTGGTGCTCGAGCTCCATGCGGGTCGCCCAGTGCCCCGGGACCTCGACGACGAGGACCTGGGTGGCCCGGACCGCGAGCCGGGCGAGAGCATCGCTCAGGCCCATCGGAAGGCTCCCTCTCGCCAGGCCCAGGCCACGGCTACGAGCAGGGCCCCGAGGAACAGGAACATCTCCACCACCGCGGAGATCCCCTTCTCGATCACGACCACCGCCCACGGGTACATGAAGAGCATCTCGACGTCGAAGGCCAGGAAAATGATCGAGGCGAGGTACCAGCGCGCGTGGAACCGGGACAGCGCGTGCTCCTGGGGCACCCACCCGGACTGGGCGGGCAGAACCGTCAGCGGATCGGCCGTGATGACGGTCATGCGGTGCAGCGCGTAGAGCAGAACGACGACCGACATCGCCACCAGGGCCATGGCCACGATCCCGGAGTACACGACGGTCTCCTCCTCTCGCGCGGCCGGCACCTCGAAGGCTGTGACCGATCGTCGGGTCGGCACGGTGGCCGCCGCAACGACCGATGCGGCGGCCACCGGGCCGTCAGGTCAGTGCTCCGCCGGGCTCAGCCCAGCGCAGTGAGGAGGTCGGCGCAGGCCTGCTCGCAGCGGCGGCAGGCCTCGGCGCAGACCCGGCAGTGCTCGTGCATGCTCGCGTGCTGCTCGCACTCGTCGCCGCAGGCCTTGCACGCGGCCCGGCACGCCTCGAGCGCCGCGCGGGTCACCTCCACGTTGTTGCCGGTCTGGCGGGAGAGCACGTTGCCGGTGCTCGCGCAGACGTCGGCGCAGTCGAGGTTCTTGCGGATGCACGTGGTCAGATCCGCAACCTTGTCCTCGGCCAGGCAGGCGTCGGCGCAGGCGGTGCAGGTCTGGGCGCACTCGAAGCAGGCGGCGATGCACTCGGCCAGCTTCTGCCGGTCGATGTTCCCCAGGTCCTTCGGGTAGGTCTCGAGCATCGAGGTCACGTGGGTCATGGTCTCGCTCCTTCGTCCGTTCTTCCATGGGGTGGACCGGTCGGAGCCGGCCCGCCATGCAATCGACAGTAAACTGCTGGTTCGACGGAGTGAACCCCTGGTTCTTGTAGATTCCGTGAAGAAGTCCCCCAGGGGGAAGGACAGTTCTCCGCCTCCTCCCGGGCAGGCCCTCCACCATTTCCAGGAGTGAGCGGCATGTCACCGGGGCGCTGCCGCTGGAATTCCGCGTCCTCCTGCGGAGGATGGAGGGCGGGGCGATGAGCCGGGTCGCACCGGACGAACCTGCTGGTCACGCCGCGGTCGCTGCGTCCGTCGTCCGGCGGGCAGCGCAGGACCGGGGGAAGGCGAGAACCCTTCACATCAATGTATTGCTATGAATTGATGTTTTTGGTGAACTGGAACGGCAGGCTCTCCGGAGCACCCTGGGACTGAGGAGGCCGTCATGGCCGAACACGAGAAGCAGGCCGAGCACACCGTGCAGGACCACGCCCACGGTGAGGGCTGTGGGCACGAGGCCGTGCAGCACGACGACCACGTGGACTATCTGCACGACGGTCACAAGCACGCCCTGCACGAGGACCACTACGACGAGCACTGAGCCGCTCGATCCTGTTCGTACCGAGAAGCCTCTGCTCCGCGCAGGGGCTTCTCGTTCCTTTTCTTTCGCCTGATCGGGGGACGTGATGCTCGCCCAGCGTGCTGAGCTCGAGGCGGCGGCCCGCCTGTTCAGGGCCCTGGCCACTCCGTCCCGGCTGCAGCTGCTGTGCCTGCTCGCCGAGGGGCCTGCGACGGTCTCTCGGCTGGTGGACCTCTCCGGACTGTCGCAGCCCCTGGTGTCCCAGCATCTGCGCATCCTGCGCGAGACCGGACTGGTGACGCTGACCCGGGCCGGCCGCGAAGCGGTGCACGCGCTGGCCGACACCCACGTCTCCCACATCGTGGCCGACGCGATCGCCCACGCGGTGGAGCTTGAGGGCGCCCCGGCCGCTCCGGCCCACTGACCCGCCCTCCGGGCGGTGATGCGTCAGCGGGGGCGGCGGGAGACCGTGGGGGGCGGGCCGAATCCGCTCACGGCGTCCCTCAGGGACTCCGGTGCGCCGTGCTCGGGCTGGTGGATCCGCTGGGGCCCGCCGGAGGCGACCCAGCGGTTCAGGGCCTCCGCGCGGTCCGTGTCCTCGAGCCCACTCAGCCACACGGTGGGGCCCACCTGCCCGCTCGGCCCGTCCCGCCGCGCGACGGCGACCAGGGAGGCCATCTCGCACCGCCCCATGCACGGGGCGGTGATCAGGACGGCTCCGGACGTGCCCCTGACCACCTCCTGCAGTTGCTCCACCTGCTCGGCGGTCCCGGTCAGCCGGCGCAGGCCGGCGCACCGGTGACCCTGGCACACCGCGACCAGCGGACCGCTGGTGTCGGTGGTGTCGGTGGTGGCCCGGTTCGGAGCGCTCTTGCGGGTCATGGGGGTGCCTCCTGGGTCGATGGACGATGTCGTGGACCGGCGGGCCCCGCACGAGGCTTCCGCCGAATTGGTTCATGAGAATGAAACTCATTACCATGAGAGCCTGTTGAGGTGGATCATGGCAAGGGGTGAGCATGCGCGGTGCGACCGGAGTGGACGTGCGGGGTCTGGGTGTCTCCGTGGCAGGTCGGGCGTTGCTGCAGGGGGTGGCCCTCCGGGTGGCGCCCGGACGGCGGGTGGCCCTGCTCGGTGCCTCGGGGTCGGGGAAGTCCCTGACGGTGCTGGCCCTGCTGGGACTGCTCGGGCACCAGTTCGACGTGCAGGGCTCGCTGCGGGTCGCCGGCCGTGAACTGCCCTGGCGCCAGGCACCAGGGCGGCGCCCGGGGATGGCGGCGGTCTTCCAGGACTCCCAGGCCGCGCTGAACCCCGTGGTGCGGCTGGACCGGCAGCTCCTGCCCGCCGTGGCCCGTCGACGCCAGCTGGGGGCGGCGGCTGCCGGCCGGGTGGTGGAGGAGCTGCTCCGCGAGGTCGGCTTCGAGGACCCGGAGCGGATACTGCGCGCCCATCCCTCCCAGCTGTCGGGCGGGCAGCGCCAACGGGTGTGCCTGGCGCTCGCCATGGCCGCCGCTCCGGACCTGTTGGTGGCCGACGAGCCGACCACCGCCCTGGACATGGTCAGCCAGCGCCATGTCGTCGAGGCCCTGCGCCGGTGCACCGGCGAGGGCCGCGGCGGGCTGTTGTTCGTCACCCACGACCTGGCGGTCGCCGCTGACCTGTGCGACGACGTCGTCGTCCTGGAACGGGGACGGGTGGTCGAGGCCGGTCCGATCCAGCAGGTGGTCGGCTCGCCGCAGGCGCCGTTCACCGCGTCCCTGGTCGATGCCGCCCGCGCCGGCCTCCGGCCCGCCGCGGCCCCGCTGGGCGTGGCGTCGTGACCCTGCCGGCGGAACCCGCCACGCTGCGCGGTGCCGGACTCACCCGGACCTACGGAACCCGCTCCGGCGCCGTGGCCGCGGTGCGCGGGATCGACCTCGCGGTGCGCGAGGGGGAGGCGCTGGGACTGGTGGGCCCCTCCGGGTCGGGCAAGTCCACGCTGCTGTCCCTGCTGCTGGGCGTGGAGCGCCCGGACCGGGGCGCGGTCCTCTTCGACGGCGCGCCCCTGACCGGCCGGCAGCAGATCCGGCGAGTGCGGCAGGCCGTGCAGTACATCCCGCAGGACCCGGCATCCAGCCTGGACCCGCGGCGCAGCGTCGAACGCCAGCTGCGGGAGCCGCTGCGGCGCTTCCGCATCCCGGGCGACCACGCCTCCCTGGTCCTGGAGGCCCTGGAGAAGGTCGGACTCGGCGCCGACCACCTGGGCCGGCGCGCCCACGAGCTCTCCGGCGGCCAGGCCCAGCGCGTGGCGATCGCCCGGGCGCTGGTGACCAGGCCCCGTCTGCTGCTGGCCGACGAAGCGGTCAGCGGACTCGACCTGCCGCTGCGCCACCAGGTGCTGGAACTGCTGAAGGAGCAGCACGTCCGGGGAGGCCTGGGGCTGCTGTTCATCTCCCACGACCTCGCCGCGGTCCGCTTCCTGTGCGACCGCGCGCTGGTGCTGGACCACGGTCGGGTGGTGGAGGAGGGCCCCGCCGAGCGGCTGCTCGAGACCCCCCGCCACCCGACGACGCAGGAGCTGGTGGATGCTGTTCCGCGCCTGTCCGTGTGAGACCCGGACCCTGCTGGGCGCACCTTCAGCCGGCAGGGCATGTCCCCGCTCGGCGCGGTGCTCCCCCTCGCCCCGCAGCTGCCCGTCGCCGGTCCGCCCCCCGGACTCCCTCGTCACCCTCCACCGATCACCACACCGAAAGGGCCCTCTGATGCCCCCCTGCCCCTCCGCTCTCCGCCTCGCCCGCCGCGGCACCGTCACCGGCCTGGCCGCAGCCGGCCTGCTGCTGCTCACCGGCTGCTTCGCCGAGGGCTCCGGCACCTCCTCCGCCGAGGGAGCCGACGGCGCGACCGATGCCCGGATCCAGGCGGCCATGATGCAGCCGCCCCGGTCAGGACTGTCCCCGTTCAGCGACGACGCCTTCAAGCTCTCCCGCTGGTCGACCGGAGAGACCCTGATCCGCCTGGACGAGGCCGGTGATGCCCAGCCGATGCTGGCCACCGAGTGGGAGCAGGTCGACGAGACCACCTGGTCCTTCACCATCCGCGACGGCGTCACCTTCCACGACGGCACGGCCCTGACCGCCGAGAACGCCGCCGCGTCCCTCGCCCGGGCGGTGGCGGCCGAGCCGGCCCCGCGCATCCTCGACGGAGTGGAGATGGACGTGGCGGCCGAGGGCGACACCGTGCGGGTCACCACCGCCGAGGTCGACCCGCTGGTCCCGCAGCGGCTGTCCAGCCCGCAGCTGTCGATCCTGGCCCCGGCCGCCTACGAGGAGGCGGCCGTGTCCCCGGTGGGCCACGGCACCGGTCCTTTCGAGCTCACCTCCCTGGACGGCACCTCCGGGGCCACTCTGGAGCGCTACGAGGACTACTGGGGCGGGGCGGCCGCTGTCGCGGGCATCGACGTGTCCTTCGTGCCCGACGGCACCGCCCGGGCCGCCGCGCTGCGCACCGGGGAGGCCGACGTCGTCGAGTCCGTCCCGGTCGGACAGGCCGCCCAGGTCGACGAGGAACTGCTGACGGAGGTGCCGATGCCGCGCACCAACACGCTCTACCTCAACACCGAGGACGGCCCGTTCACCGACCCCGCCCTGCGCGCCGCCGCCCGCGAGGCCCTCGACCCGCAGAGCCTCGTGGACGGGGTCTACGAGGGCCGTGCCGACACGGCCGCCGGCCTGCTGGGCCCGGCGATCCCCTACGCCGCGGAGGGCCGGGACACCGACGCCTACCGCCGGCTGCTCGCCGACCGCGCCGCGGCCGGGGACCCCGCCGGGGAGAAGATCACCATCGGCACCTTCACCGACCGGGCCGAGCTGCCCGAGGTCGCCGTCCAGCTCCAGCAGCAGCTGGAGGCCGCCGGCTTCGAGGTGGAGCTCGACGTCCGCGAGTACCAGTACATCGAGGCCGACGCCCTCGAGGGCGACTTCGACGCCTTCATCCTCTCCCGGGCCACGGTGCTGGACTCCGGGGACCCGGTGGCCTACATGGTCAGTGACTTCGGCTGCGCGGGCTCGTTCAACCTCTCCCGGTTCTGCTCCGAGACCGTTGACGCCGCCCTGGCCGCGGCGGAGCAGGCCCCTCCCGGCGAGGAGCGACGCCAGGCGATCATGGCCGCCGAAGCGGCGATCCTGGCCGAGGACGCCGCCGTCCCGATGCTGCACGAGCGCGTCATCCAGGGCGAGCAGGACGGTGTGGAGGGCGCCGCCCGCGATCCGCGGGAACGCGAGCTGATCACCGCCGAGACCACCGTCGCCGAGTGAAGGGTCGAGTGACGGGCCGGGGAGGGGTGGCGGCCCTGATCTCGCGCGCCCTGGCGTTCACCGCCGTGGTCGTGCTCATCGGAGCCCTGCCGTGGCTGTCCGGCAACAGCCCCGAGTACACGGTCCTGCGCGCCCGCTACGCGGACCGGCCGGCCACCCCCGAGGTGCTGGCCCAGGTCCGCACCGAGCTCGGCCTGGACCGGGGTCCCGTCGCCGTCTTCGCCGACTGGGCGTCCGGGGTGCTCACCGGGGACTTCGGCACTTCCTGGATCAGCGGACGCCCGGTCCTGTCCGGTGTCCTGGACGCCCTGGGGGTGTCCCTGACCCTGATGGGCGCCGCCCTGGCCGTCGCCCTCCTCGTGGCCGCCCTGGTCTGCCTCCCCGTCGTCCTGCACGGGCTGGCCGGGCGCCCCTCCCGGGGGGCCGGCGCGGCCGCCGCCGCGCTGACCGCGCTGCCGGAGTTCCTGCTGGCGGCCGTGCTGCTGATCGTCGTGGCGGTCTGGTGGGGCTGGCTGCCCCCCTACGGGTGGCGCGGCCCCGAGCACCTGGTGCTGCCCGCGCTGGCGCTCGGGCTGCCCGCGGGCGGACTGATCGGACGCCTGCTCAGCACCGCGCTCGCCGGGGCCTTCACCGAGCGCTGGGTGCACACCTGGGCCGTGGCCGGGCACTCCCGGACCCGGATCACCGTCGCGGCCCTGCACCGGGCCCTGCCCGGGGTGATCGGGCAGATCGCGCTGGTCGTCGTCGGGCTCACGGGGGGAGCGGTGCCGGTCGAGGAGGTCTTCGCGATCCCCGGACTGGGCCGGACCCTGCTCGGGGCCGCCGCGTCCCAGGACATCCCCGTCCTGCAGGCCGGGGTCCTCCTGCTGCTCCTCCTGGCCGCACTCTGCGGGGTCCTGGCCGCCCTGGTCCGCCGGTCGCTGCTGGGGCCGGCTGCCCGGTCCGGTGACCTGCCCGTCCCCGGGCCGTCGCCGGGGCGGCGCCGGTCGTGGTGGGCGGTGCCGGCCGTCTCGGGCGCGGCGCTGCTCACCCTGATCGTGGCGGGACTGTTCCGCGATCCCCACACCTCCGCCCACGCCCGGCTCGAGGCGCCCTCCTGGGTGCTGCCGCTGGGGGCCGACGCCGCCGGCCGCGACGTGCTGGCCCGCGTGGGCCACGGGGCGCTGGACACCCTGGCCCTGGCCCTGGTCGTGGTCGCCGCGTGCCTGCTGCTCGGCCTGGCCGTCGGGATGACCGGGACGTGGTCCACCGGCCCGGTGGAGGTCACCAACGCGGCACCGCCGATCATCGCCGGCATCCTCGTCGTCGCGGTGGCCGGCCCCTCGGCGGCCGGGGCCGCCCTGGCCGTCGCCCTGGTGAGCTGGGCGCCCCTGGCCGCCCACACCGCCGCCCTCGTCGCCGAGGTCTCGGCCCGGCCCTACGTCCGGGTGCTGCCCCTGCTCGGCGTGGGCCGGGCCCGCATCCTGGCCGGGACCGTCCTGCCAGCCCTGCTGCCGGAGGTGACCCGGCACGCGGTCCTGCGCCTGCCCGGGACTGCCCTGGCCATCGCCGCGCTCGGCTTCCTGGGACTGGGGCAGCAACCGCCGGCCCCGGAGTGGGGGCTGCTCCTGGCCGAGGGCATCGGCTACGTCGAACGGGCCCCGTGGACCGTGCTCGGTCCCGCCGGGGCCCTGGTGCTCGCCTCCGTCCTGGCCGTCTCCCTCTCCAGCGCCGACGGAGCGCGGCGGCGGCCCCGTGCCCGGACGGGACCTCCCGCGGCGGTCCCCGTTCCCGGCCCCGGGTCGGAGCTCGTGGGATCCGCCGCGCCGGCGGGGCCGCTGCGAGGCTGAACCCGCCGGTACGGAGCGGAGCCCGTGCCCTCCGCACGGGCTCCGCACCGCCAGGGGGTGCACGCGTTCCGCCTCCCCGGAGGACGCACGGGTCCGCCTGGGGGACCCGGGTTCAGCCCTGGCGGGCCTTCCTGTGCGGATCCTCCCGGGCACAGCGGACGCTCCACCCGGTGCACCCCGGTGGTGAACGGAGAGGACTGCGCGCCCCGGGGCGGCTCCAGGCACCCGGGGGCCGCGCGGTGCAGGGCCTCGGCGGGGCGGTGCCGCCCCGGGCGGACCTCGGCGGCGTGCTCGACGACGTCCGCCTGCCGGACCGGCCACCGATCGTGTTCGGCCGTGCCCCGGCCGCGGTGGAGAACCGGATCGGAGCAGAATTGACCACGGTTCTCATTTTCTTGAGAATGGATCTCATGAAACTTCGATCCGCTCCGCCAGGGCCGTCACCGGTGGACAGTTCGGTGATCCGCACGGAAGACCTCTCCGTGGTCCTCGGCGCCGCTCCGGTGCTGCGCGGGGTGGACCTGGCCGTGGCCGACGGCGAGGCCGTGGCCCTGATGGGAGGCAACGGCTCCGGGAAGTCGACCCTCATCAAGTCCCTGCTCGGCATCGTGCCCATTGCTTCCGGCCACGCCCGGCTGTTCGGCGCCGACGTCACCGGCGCGCGCCGTGCCGTGCCGTGGTCGCGCATCGGGTACGTCCCCCAGCGCCTCGGCGTCGGCGCCGGGGTGCCGGCCACGGCGCTGGAGGTCGTCGCCTCGGGGATGACCGGACACCGGCGCCTGCGCCCGGGTGCCGGTGCCCGGCGCGCGTGCCTCGACGCCCTGGAGCAGGTCGGGCTGGCCGACCGGGCGCGCGAGAGCGTGGCGATCTTCTCCGGCGGCCAGCAGCAACGGGTGCTGATCGCCCGAGCGCTGGTGCGGCGGCCCCGACTGCTGCTGCTGGACGAGCCCCTGTCGGGGGTGGACCGGGTCTCCAAGGAGGCCGTGGCCCGCATCCTGGCGCAGCTCCAGGCCGACGGCACCACGCTCCTGGTCGTGCTCCACGAGCTCGGCGAGCTGGCCCCCCTGCTGGACCGCGCCGTGGTGCTGCGGCACGGACGCATCGTCCACGACGGCAGCCCCCCGCTGCCCGCGCCGGGGCACGACGCCCCGGATCACGAGCACCTGCACCCCCACGGGGACGAGCCCTCCGCCGTTCCGACGGCCCCCGATCTCCACGGAAAGCCGCAGTGACCATGATCGAGACCCTCGCCGCCATGCTGGCCAGTCCGCTGATGCAGCGCGGCCTGCTGATCGCCGCCCTGGTGGGCGTCTCCGCGCCGGTGATCGGGACCTACCTCGTCCAGCGGCGCCTGGCCCTGCTCGGGGACGGCATCGGCCACGTGGCCCTGACCGGGGTGGCCATGGGCTGGCTGGCCGGCTCCGCGGCCGGGCTCACCCCGCACGACGCCCTAGCCGTGCCCGGGGCGGTCATCGCGGCGATCATCGGCGCGGTGCTCATCGAGGTGATGCGCACCAAGGGGCGCACCAGCGGCGACGTCGCACTGGCCCTGCTGTTCTACGGTGGCATCGCCGGCGGAGTGCTGCTGATCGGGCTGGCCGGCGGCACCTCGGCGAACCTCACCGGCTACCTCTTCGGGTCCATCGCCACCGTCACCCCTCTCGACGTCTGGCTCACCGCCGGGCTGGCCGCGGTGGTCCTCGGTGTCGGGCTCGGGCTGCGCCCGGCCCTGTTCTCCCTGTGCCACGACGAGGAGTTCGCCCTCGCCACCGGGCTGCCGGTGCGGGCGCTGAACATCCTGGTGGCCGTGATGGCGGCCCTGACCGTGTCCGTGTCGATGCGCGTGGTCGGCGTCCTCCTCGTCTCGGCCGTGATGATCGTCCCGGTGGCCGTGGCCCAGCTGGTCACCCGCTCCTTCGCCGGGACCATGGGGGCGGCCATGGCTGTCGGGACCGGGGTCTGCGTGACCGGCCTGTCCATCACCTACTTCCACCCGCTGTCCCCGGGGGCGACCATCGTGGTGCTGGCCATCGCCTGCTACGTGCTGGCACTGATCGCCCGCCCCCTCCTGGGTGGCGCTCGGCGCCACGGCGGATCGCACGGCGTCGATCGTCTCCACGGCGTCGAGGACGACCTCCAGCTGCGAGGAGCATGACCATGTCCCGGATCACCCGGCAGCGCTCCGCCCTGAGCGAGCTGCTCGAGCGGACCCCTGAGTTCCGCTCCGCCCAGCAGCTCCACGCCATGCTGGAGGAGCAGGGGGAGTCCGTCTCCCTCGCCACCGTCTATCGGAATCTCAATGCCCTGGCCGAGGCCGGGGAGGTCGACGCCCTCGCCGCTCCGGGAGGGGAGACCCGGTACCGCCGGTGCCGGCGCACCGAGCACCACCATCACCTGGTGTGCCGTCGCTGCGGCCGCACGGTGGAGGTCGCCGAGACCTCGGTCGAGCGATGGGCCACCCAGACGGCCCGCCGGCACGGGTTCACGGAGGTCTCCCACGCGATCGAACTGCACGGGGTCTGCGCCTCCTGCCGGCAGGGCGGCACGTAGGCCCGCTGTCGCCCACCGCGGCAGAATTGACAACGGTTCTCACATGACCTGAGAATGATTCTCATGAATCTGTCTCGTGCTCTGCTCCTCCCCCTGTCCCTGTCCGCTCTCGCCCTGTCCTCCTGCGCGTCCTCCCCGGCCGAGCCGGACCCTGCCGCCACCGCCGGGGCCGGCTCGGGGGAGGCCCTGACCGTGCAGGCCTCCTTCTATCCCCTGCAGTACGTCACCGAACGTGTCGGTGGGGATCGCGTGCAGGTGGAGTCGCTGACCCCGGCCGGGGCGGAGCCGCACGACCTGGAGCTGTCACCGGCGGCGGTCGACGGACTGCGCACCGCGGACGCCGTGGTGTACCTCTCCGGGTTCCAGCCGGCGGTCGACGACGCCGTGGCCCAGGCGGCTCCCGAGAACGTCCTGGACGCGGTGCACGCCGGCGTCGAGGGGGAGGGGGCGCACTCGGCCGAGGAGCACGAGGCGGCCGAGGCGTCCCACAGCAAGGACGCCCACACCGAAGGGGCCGCCGAACCGGCCCCGGCGGAGGGGGCCGGGGAGGACGACCACGGCCACGACGGGGAGGACCCGCACTTCTGGCTGGACCCGGAGCGGCTCGCCGCGGTGGCCACGGAGGTCTCCCACGAGCTGGCCGAGGTCGACCCGGACAACGCCGCGGCCTACGAGTCGAACGCCGAGCAGCTGACCACGGAGCTGGCCGCCCTGGACGAGGAGTTCACCGAGGGGCTGGCCACGTGTGAGCGGCGCACCATCGTGGTCTCCCACGACGCCTACGGGTACCTGGCGGACAAGTACGACCTCGAGCAGGTGGCCGTGGCCGGGATCGATCCCGACACCGAGCCCTCCCCGGCCCGGCTGGCCGAGATCGGCGAGGTCGTCGAGGCCGAGGGTGTCACCACGGTGTTCTCGGAGTCCCTGGTCAACCCCAAGGTCGCCGAGACCCTGGCGGCCGAGCACGGGATCGAGACGGCCGTGCTGGACCCGGTGGAGATCCAGGTCGACGAGAGCGCCGACTACCAGCAGGTCATGCGCGGCAACCTCGAGGCGCTGCGCACCGCGCTGGACTGCGCATGAGGTGATGAAGCCGTCTCCGCCGGTCCTGCGGACGCACCACCTGGGGGTGGTCCTGGGGGGCGCGCCCGTGCTCCGGGACGTGAGTCTGGAGATCGCCGCCGGAGAGGTCGTGGCCGTGCTCGGGTCCAACGGTGCGGGCAAGTCCACGCTCGTCAGAGCCGCTGTCGGTCTGCTGACCCCCACCGCCGGAGAGGTGCGGCTCTACGGGGTCGATGTGACAGGGGCGGCCCGGGCCGTGCCGTGGCAGAGGGTCGGCTACGTCCCCCAGCGGGTCGGTGCCACCAGCGGTGTGCCGGCCACCGCGGCCGAGGTGGTGGCGTCCGGGCTGCTGCGCCGCCGTCGCCTGCGCCCGGGCCGTGACGCGCGTCGCCGGTGCCTGGAGGCCCTGGGCCAGGTCCGCCGCGGTGCACGGGCGCACGAGAGCGTGCAGGTCTTCTCCGGTGGCCAGCAGCAGCGGGTGCTCATCGCCCGGGCGCTGGTCCGCGAGCCGGACCTGCTGATCCTCGACGAGCCGCTGACGGGGATGGACCGGGACTCCCTGGAGGCTCTGGCCGCCACTCTCGCCGGGCTCCGACAGCGGGGGGTGACGGTGGTGGTGGTCCTGCACGAGCTGGGACCCCTGGCGCCGTTGATCACCCGCACCGTGGTGCTGCACGGCGGGCGGGTCGTCCATGATGGACCCGCCTCGCCCCGGCACTCGCGGGACGCCGACGTCCTCGATCCCCACCCGCACCCGGCCGTGCCCCTGTCCATCCCGACCGTTCCCGATCTGCAGAGGCAGTGGTGATGGCCGCTCTCGACTCCCTGGTCGCGATGCTGGCCAGCCCGCTGATGCAGCGGGGGCTCGTCGCGGCGCTGCTGATCGGGCTCACTGCTCCCGTGGTCGGCACCTACCTGGTCCAGCGCCGGATGGCCCTGCTGGGCGACGGGATCGGGCACATGGCCCTCACCGGGGTCGCCATGGGCTGGCTGGCCGGCTCCGCGACCGGGGTCAGCTCGAACGACCTCCTGGCCGTGCCCGGAGCGATCGTGGCCTCGCTGGCCGGGGCCGTGCTCGTGGACGCCGTCCGCACCCGGGGCAGGACCGCCGGGGACGTGGCGCTGGCCCTGCTCTTCTACGGCGGGATCGCCGGCGGGGTGCTGCTGATCGGGATCGCCGGAGGCACCTCGGCGAACCTCACCGGTTACCTCTTCGGCTCCATCGCCACCGTCACGCCCCTGGACGTCTGGCTCACCGTGGGGCTCGGAGCGCTGGTCCTGGCCGTGGGGCTCGGGCTGCGGTCGGCCCTGTTCGTCCTGTGCCACGACGAGGAGTACGCCGCCACCGCAGGACTGCCGGTGCGCGCCCTGAACCTGGCCGCGGCCGTGGTCGCCGCCCTGACCGTGTCGGTGTCCATGCTCGTGGTCGGAGTGCTGCTGGTCTCGGCGGTGATGATCGTGCCGGTCGCCACCGCCCAGCTGCTCACCCGATCCTCCGCCACCACCATGCACCTGGCCATGGGCATCGGGGCGACGGTGTGCGTGACCGGACTGGCCATCACCTGGTTCCACCCGCTCTCCCCGGGGGCGACCATCGTGGTGCCGGCCATCGGCCTCTACCTCCTCGTGGCTGTGGTCGCACCCGCGGTCCCACCCGTCCTGACCCGCCGGGCGGCCCCGGTGGAGACGGAGCCCGTGGCTGCCGCACAGGCGGCAGAGCCGGTGTGAGGTCCGGCGGGTCACCCGGCAGCGCGCGGAGACCCCGGAGCGGCCCGGTGGGCCGGTCATCCGGGCACTGCGCCGTGCCCGGCGTGTTCCTGCACCAGCAGGCCTCCGCCACGGCGGCCCCCGCCTCGGCTCCGGACCGGCACCCTGCACTGCTGCGGCGGGCCAGGAGGCCGGCGCAGCAGAGGACCCCACCTCTCCAGGACCCGGCCGGCGAAGACCTGCTACCGTATATGTGCAAGAAAGCGCACATGTGCACATGAGGAGCTCTCGTGCTGACCGTTCTGCGGAACCGGGTCTATCGCCGGCTGTTCACCGCTCAGGTGGTCGCCCTGCTCGGCACCGGGGTGCTGACCGTGGCGCTGGGTCTGCTGGCCTTCGACCTGGCCGGAGCGCGCGCCGGCGCAGTGCTGGGCACGGCGTTGATGATCAAGATGATCGCCTACGTGGGCGTGGCCCCGGTGGTCAACGCCGTGGTGGCCCGCCTGCCTGCGAAGCCGGTGCTGGGCGGGGCCGATGTCGTCCGGGCGACGATGGCACTGTGCCTGCCGGTGCTCACCGAGGCGTGGCAGGTCTACGCGGTGGTCTTCGTCCTGCAGGCGGCCTCGGCCACCTTCACGCCGGCGTTCCAGTCGGTGATCCCGGGGGTGCTGCCGCGAGAGCGCGACTACACACGGGCGTTGTCCCTGTCGCGTCTGGCCTACGACGTGGAGGCCCTGGTCAGCCCGGTCCTGGCGGCGGTGGCACTGAGCGTGCTCAGCTACCACGACCTGTTCCTGGGCACCGCGGCCGGGTTCGTGGCCTCTGCCGTGCTGGTCCTCGCCGCGGCGCTGCCGGCAGGAGCAGCTCGCTCCGGGGGCCACGGGTCCGTGTGGTACCGGACCGCTCTGGGAACCCGGATCTTCTGGGGCACGCCCCGGTTGCGCTCCTTGCTGGCCCTGGACCTCGTGGTGGCGGCCCCGACCGCCCTGGTGCTGGTGAACACGGTGGTCTACGTCCGCGAGGTGATGGGCCGCCCCGAGACGGACCTCGCGGTCGCCCTGGCTGCGTTCGGCATCGGGTCCATGGCGGTGGCGCTGTCCGCCCCTGCGGCGCTGGAGCAGTTCGGCAACCGGGTGGTGATGCTCTCCGGCGCCGGGATCATCCCTCCCGCACTGCTGGCCACCACGCTGCTGTCCTTCCGGGCCGGCACGGGCACCGGGTGGTGGGCGCTGCTGGGCGTGTGGGTGCTTCTGGGCGCGGCCACCTCGGCGGTGCTCACGCCCTCGGCCCGCCTGTTGCGGGACGCCTCGGACGAGACCACCCGGCCCTGCGTGTTCACCGCCCAGTTCTCGCTCTCCCACGCCTGCTTCGTGCTCACCTATCCGGTGGCCGGATGGATCGGTGCCTCCGCCGGGCTGGGCTGGTCGGCGGCGGTCCTGACGGCGATCGCCGTGGCCGGCGCCGGGGCCGCGATCGTCTCCTGGCCCGGCGACCCAGCGCGCACCAGCGCGGTGGGGGAGGATGGGAACCGTGAACACCGCGACTGAGACCACCACGGGCGACACCTCCCTGCGTCACGAGGTGGCCCCGGACCCGGAGCACCTGGCGGCCGCGAGCGCGACGCTGCGGATGCTGGCCGAGCCGACCCGCCTGCACCTGCTGTGGCTGCTCGCCCACGAACCGCGCAGCGTCACCGAGCTCACCCGGGCCACGGGGGCGCCGCGCACCGTGGTGAGTCAGCATCTGGCCAAGCTGCGGCTGTCCGGGATGGTCGAGACGCACAAGGCCGGCCGGCACGTGATCTACTCCGTGCCCGACGGGCACCTGGTCCGTCTGATCCGCGAGATCTTCAACCACGCCGACCACCGGATCACCGGCGAACCCGTCCACGACTGACCCGTGCCCAGCCGCCCGGTCCCGAGCGGGCGCCACGACGAAGGAGCCATCATGTCCTCACCTCCGACCGGCCGCGTCCTGGTGGTCGACGACGAGGTCGACCTGGCCCAGCTGGTGGCGGGCTATCTGAGCAAGGCGGGGCTGGAGGTCGCCGTGCGGCACGACGGCGCCGAGGCCGTGGCCGTGGTGCGGGACTTCGCCCCGGACGTGCTGGTGCTCGACCTGGGTCTGCCCGGGATCGACGGGATCGAGGTGTGCCGTCAGGTGCGGACCTTCTCGGACTGCCACGTGCTGATGCTCACCGCCCGGGACGACGAGGTCGACAAGATCGTGGGCCTGTCGGTGGGCGCTGACGACTACGTGACCAAGCCCTTCAGCCCGCGCGAGCTCGTGGCCCGGGTCCAGGCCATGCTGCGCCGGGCCCGCACGCAGCCCGGGTCCGCGCCTCCTGCAGGGCACAGGCTGGTGATCGGTGACCTGGTGGTGGACGAGGACTCCCGCCAGGTGCACCTGGCCGGGGAACCGGTGGTGCTGACCCGGATCGAGTTCGACCTGCTGGCCGCCCTGGCGGCCCGCCCGCAGCTGGTGCTCTCCCGCCGCCAGCTGGTGGAGATGGTCTGGGACACCGCCTGGACCGGTGACGCGCACCTGGTGGACGTGCACATCGGGCGGATCCGCAAGAAGCTCGGCGACGAGGCCGCCAGCCCGAGGTTCATCCACACCATCCGCGGCATCGGCTACCGGATGGGCACCGGGCGATGAGCACCACCGTCACCAGCCGCACCCGGCCCTGGGGGCCGCTGACCGTCCGGCTGATGCTCGCCCAGACCGCGGTGCTGCTGGTCGGTCTGGTGATCGTGGTCGTCGCCGCGGTGCTGATCGGGCCGACCATGTTCTACCACGAGCTCCTCGAGGCCGGTCACGCCGATGAGGCCACCGGTCTGGTGCACCTGGAGGACGCCTTCCGCTCGGTGAGCCTGACCGCCCTGGCCATCGGCGGGCTGCCGGCCCTCTACATCGCCGGGCTGCTCACCTACTACCTCTACCGCACCATCAGACGGTCCCTGGCCTCCTTCAGCACCGCCGCCCAGGAGGTGGCGTCGGGCAACTACGACGTGCGCGTCACCTCCGCGAAGCTGGGCCCGGAGTTCGACTCCCTGGCCGGTTCCTTCAACGAGATGGCGGCCAAGCTGGCCACCGTGGACACCACCCGCCGCCAGATGCTCGCCGATCTGGCGCACGAGATGCGCACCCCGCTGGCCAGTCTCAAAGGGCACCTGGAAGGCATCGAGGACGGGGTGGTCGAACTCGACGAGCACACCACCGGGATCCTCTACGCCCAGATCGCCCGCCTGGAGCGACTGGCCCGCGACATCCGGCAGCTCACGGCCGCAGAGGAGGGCACGACCCGCCTGCAGGTCACGCCCCAGGACCCCCAGCACCTGGCGGCCCAGGCGGTCGCGGCCATCGAGCCCGACGCCGTCGGCAAGGGCGTGTCGATCACCTCCGTGAGCACCGGCATGGAGGTCACCCCGCTGCCGCTGGACCCGGAGCGGATGGGCCAGGTGCTGAGCAACCTGCTGGAGAACGCCCTGCGGCACACCCCGCCCGGGGGCAGCATCACCGTGCACACCGATCACGCCCCGGAGACGGTCACCTACACCGTGACCGATTCCGGGGAGGGCATCAGCGGCGAGAACCTCCCGCACGTCTTCGAACGCTTCTACCGCGCCCACGTCGGCAGGGAGGCCCACCGCGGTGGCTCCGGACTGGGTCTGACCATCAGCAAGGCCCTGGTCGAGGCCCAGGGCGGGACCCTGGAGGTCACCAGCGACGGCCCTGGACGCGGGGCCAGCTTCCGGATCCACCTGCCCCGCCACCGGCCCACCGGCTGAGCCCCCTGACGGCACCTCTGCGGCCGGCGCGGGAACGACCGGGCGCGCCCGCCGCCACAGCCGATCAGCCGGGCGGTGGGCACGGCCCGCGTGGGGTGCGGCGGCACCTACCCGCGCGAGGTCCCGGAGGTCCCGCCCGGCACGAGTCGGCGGGTGCCCTTCACGCCGAGGCCGATCACCCGCTCCAGCGGGCCCTGGCCCAGGGCACGGTGCCAGGCCACCGCGAACAGTGCTGCGATCGCCAGGTGGACCACGTACCACAGGTAGGGCTGGCCGTAGTGCACCTCGAAGGAGAGGGCCACCAGGTGGGCGGTGTAGAGGGTCAGGGTCATCAGTCCCATCGCCGAGAGCGGGAGCAGCCACGCCTCGGCCTTGCGGGCGATCAGCAGCAGGGCGCCCAGCACGGCCAGGCTCACGCCCAGGCTCGCCGCGATCGCCAGCGGGGTGTTGGCGTGCGGGGTGGCGATCGCCAGCCACCACACCGTGGAGGTCGGCAGCGAGTCCGGTCCCCACACCAGGACCTCGGCCAGTTCCTCCTCGCCCATCGAGGAGGCGTCCAGCAGCCGCTGGTAGCCGCCGAGGGCGTAGAGCAGGAAGTAGGAAGTGGTCCGGGCGAGGATCGCCACCCCGATGCCGACGACCAGCAGCCGGATCTGCACCTCGGACCTGCGCAGGTTCAACCGGCCCAGACCCATTCCGACCAGCAGGTAGGTCATGTACGGCAGGGCCGGATAGGACCCGGTGAGCAGCAGCTGGGAGGCCGTGGCCCCCGGCTCGGTGAGGACGGTGGTGAGGGTGGGGTTGTAGGAGCTCCACTCGGGCAGCTCGTTGAGCAGCCCCTGCATCAGCAGCGGGGACACGAGCCCGAAGACCGCCGCGGAGGCGAAGAGCACCTTCGGACCGGCGTGCAGCAACGGGATGGCCAGCAGGAAGAACACCCCGTAGTAGATCAGGATGTTGTAGACGGGCGGGTCCTCCGACATCAGCGTGCCGATCCAGAGCCCCACGATCGCGATCAGCACGGCTCGCACCGCCAGGCCGATCCGGTCGGCGGTCATGGTCCTGCCCTCGTGCGGGTGGCGCCCCCCGGAGGTCAGCCCCAGCCCGACCCCGGCCAGCAGCGCGAACAGCGCCGCGGAGTCACCGGAGAACAGGCGCCAGGTCAAGCTGGCCTCCCCGGTCTCCTCGTTCCAGGCCGGCAGGATGTGGATGGCCATCAACCCGATCAGCGCCAGCCCCCGGGCCGCGTCGATGCCCACTAACCGGCGTGTCGGTCGTACCAGTGCATCGCCCGGTCCCACCGGGGCGGTTCCCTCCGCCTGTGACATCGCGCTCATGACTCCCCCTGATCGAGCCGTCCCGTCAGGGCCGGCGAAGCGTGCGGCCCGTGGGGCCACGTCCATGGTCCCGGGGCATCCGGAACCGATCTGACTCCAGGGTGTCCGGCCCGTTCGGCGCTGACCTCGCGGGATCCTCAAGATTCTGTGAAGCTTCTCCGGCCGTCGTGGAAGAACCCTCGTGTGCGGCGGAGGGGCTTGCCCGCGAACCCTGCGCCGGCGTGCCCGGTTCCTGGTCCGGGCGGGAGGCCGCTCATAGACTGACGCCATGGTGGGTGACGCGGGCCGCAGCCCCTGTCCGAGCAGGACCAGGGGCCTGTGATGGCGTCCGGGGGCGACAGCCTGCGGGTGGAGGACCCGCACGCCACCGGCGTCGACGACGTGCTGGCGGCCTTGTCCGTGGACCCGGACACGGGGCTGTCCCACCCCGACGTCCTCCGCCGCCGTGAGCGCCACGGCCGCAACGAACTCGGCGCTCAGCAGAAGGTCCCCACCGCCCGCATCCTGCTGGACCAGGTGCGCAGCACCGTGGTCGTGCTGCTGGGCGTCGCCGCCGTGGCCGGGGTGCTGATCGGGGAGTACATCGAGGCGGCCGCCATCGCCGTCGTGCTGATCGTGAACACCGTCGTCGGCTTCGTCACCGAGCTGCGGGCGGTGCGCTCCGTCGAGGGGTTGCGCGGCCTGGCCTCGGCCATCGCCGACGTGGAGCGTGAGGACACTCGTGACGAGATCGACGCCGTCGAGCTGGTACCGGGGGACATGGTGAGCCTGGAGGCCGGCGACCGGGTGCCGGCGGACCTGCGTCTGGTGGAGGTCTCGGAGCTGACCGTGGTCGAGTCGGCCCTGACCGGGGAGAGCGATCCGGTGGAGAAGTCCCTGGAACCCGTCGACACCGAGGCAGGAATCGGGGACCGTCTCAGCATGGTGTTCATGGGCACCACGGTGCAGTCCGGCCGGGCCCGCGGGGTGGTGGTGGCCACCGGACTGGCCACCGAGGTCGGTCAGATCGCCTCGATGGTGGACCAGGCCGAATCCGGGCGCGCCCCGCTGCAGGAGGGCCTCGACCGGCTGGGCCGAACCCTGTCGATCGTGGTCGTCGGCCTGACGGGAGTGCTGATCGCGATCGGACTGTGGCGGGGCCTGGAGGTCGAGGAGGTCCTGGAAGTGGCCATCGCCCTGGCCGTGGCGGTCGTCCCGGAGGGCCTGCCCGCGGTCGCAACGCTGACCCTGACGGTGGGGATGCGGCGGATGGCTCAGCGCCACGCCCTGGTCCGGCGACTGCCGACGGTCGAGACGCTGGGCTCGACCACCGTCATCGCCTCGGACAAGACCGGGACGCTGACCACCAACGTGATGGAGGTCGTCGACCTCGTCCTGGCGGACGGCGTCGAGGAGCACGTCCTGTGGGAGTCCGCGGTGCTGGCCAACGACGCCGACCTGGCCGAGGACGGCGACGAGGTGGGCGATCCGACCGAGACCGCCCTGCTGCGTGCGGCCGACGCCGCCGGGACGGACTGGCGAGCGCTCCGCGCCGGCTGTGAGCGACGGGCGGAGGACCCGTTCGACTCCGAGAGCAAGCGGATGGCCGTGGTCGTCGACCGCACCGTCCACGCCAAGGGCGCCCCCGAGGTGCTGCTGTCCGGGCAGGAGCACGCGCGGCTGGCGAGGGCCGCCGAGGACATGGGACACCGGGCGCTGCGCACCCTCGCCATCGCCCGCCGCACGGTCGCCGAGGGGGAGATCGCCGACGGCACGGACCCCGGGCCGAGCGCCTACGAGGGACTCGAGCTGCTGGGGGTGGTCGGCATCCAGGACCCGCCCCGCCAGGAGGCCGTGCAGGCGGTCGCCACCTTCCGGGGCGCCGGGATACGGGTGGTGATGGTCACCGGTGACCAGCCCCGCACCGCCCAGGCGGTGGCCCGGCAGATCGGGATGGACGCCGCACAGGTGCTGACCGGCAAGGAGCTCGCCGCCCTCGACGCCGACCGGTTCGCCGAGATCGCCGGGGACGTGGACGTCTTCGCCCGGGTCGCCCCGGAGCAGAAGCTGCGCATCGTGCGGGCCCTGCAGGGCGCCGGGGAGGTCGTGGCCGTCACCGGTGACGGGGTCAACGACGCTCCCGCCCTGCGCCAGGCCGACGTCGGCGTCGCCATGGGCCGATCCGGCACCGACGTGGCCCGCGAGGCCGCCGACATCGTGCTGATGGATGACGATTTCGCCACCATCGAGGCCGCGGTGGAGGAGGGCCGGCGGATCGTGGCCAACATCCGCCGGTTCGGGCAGTTCCTCTTCAGCTGGCACCTGGGCATCGTGCTGCTGATCGCCACCAGTCTCACCGCCGGGTTCAGTGCTCCGCTGGCGGGGCTGATGATCCTGTGGAACAACCTGGTCATCGACGTCATCCCCTCCTTCGCCCTCGCCCTGGAACCCGGACGAGAGGACGCGATGGAGGACCGGCCCCGGCCCAAGGACGAACCGGTGCTCGGCCGGGGCACCCTGGCCCGCATCATCGTCCAGGGCGTGCTGATCGCCTCGGTGGGGCTGAGCGCCTACTTCCTGGCACTGGGCCCGCTGGGGCTGCCCCTGGCCCAGGCCCAGACCACCACGTTCGTCGCCGTGACCACCGCGCAGCTGCTGGCTGTGTTCAACGCCCGTTCCGAGCACGGCTCCGGTTTCACCGGAGCCACCCGCAACCTCTACCTCTGGGCGGCACTGGGCATCACCGTGGCACTGGAGGCAGCTGCCCTGGGCATCGCCCCGCTGCGGGAGGTGCTGGGACTGGAGCTGCTGCCGGCCGGCGGCTGGTGGGTCGCGGCCGCCCTGGCACCGTTGCCGCTGGTGCTCACCCAGACGGTGCGCATCGGCCGCGCACGCGCCCGGTCGCACTGAGCGGGACACCGCCCCGCGCACGAGTTCTCCCGGCTCGACCGCGGGAGCCGGGGATCTCGGCCTGAGGCGCCCGGGACCTCGGCCGACGGGGCTCAGGCGGTCCTGAGCTTGTGGCTGTCGTCGCGGACCTGCCGGACGAGCTCCTCGAGCACGTCCTCCAGGGTGACGGTGCCCTCGACGCCGCTCCACTCGTCGAGCACGAGGCCGAGGCGGGCCCCGGAATTCCGCCTCAGGGCCAGGACGACGGAGGTGGGACGGGCCGCCCTCGGGAACAGCTCGGCGTCGGTGAGCGGGCTCACGACCCGGGCGGCCCTCCCCAGCAGGGCCGCAGCAAGCACGGAGTGCAGGAGCACCAGCCGGGAGAAGCCTGAGAACCAGGAGAGCCGCGTGAGTCGCCGGGCGATCCGCCGCTAAGCTCGGGGCGTGACCGGACTCAGCGGAGCGGCTCTGCTCGAAGTTCTCAGCGCCGCCGCCACCAACGCCGGTCTGGCCCTGGTGACGGCGGCCCTGATCATCCGCGGCCTGCACGCCCGGTGGCACCGGGTGGAGGCCATCCATGTGCCCCGGGACGGGGCGCACTGGCTGCGCTGGCACACCACCCGCTACGAGATCCACGAGGAGGTGTGGCATCCTCCGCCGGCGTCGGCCCCGGCGCCCGGGGCCGACGTGATCGTCCACTACCACTCCCGGCACCCGGAGCAGTGGAGACTGAGCACCCCGCATCGCCCGGCCTGGGCCCTGGCGTTCTGCGGAGCAGGCCTCGTGCTCCTGGGACTGGTGCTGCCGGTGCTGCAGCAGGCCTGAGCATCCGGCTCACCGAGCGGGGGACGACCTGTCGTGGTGACCGTTGAGGAAGGCCACGGCCTCGTCGTGCGGCGCCGGGCACAGCGCCGTCGTCCAGCCCAGCGGCACCGGGCAGCACGCGGGCCACAGGCACGCCCGGCCGTGGCCGTCGATCACCACGCGCGACTCCGTGGAGGGGTCGTCGAAGAGGTCGGGGATGCTCATCATGGGGGCGCCTTCCCGTGGATCGCCGGAGTGGGTGATGCGGTCGCGACGGAACGACAGCGAGGGCGCGCCGGGTGGCGAGGGCCGGCGCACCCCGGCTGCCGCTCCGTCGCGACCGAGTGGCGGGCGGGTCAGGGCAGCTGCGGGTCCACGCCGTAGTGCTCTGCCAGCTGCGTGATCACCGCGTGGGCGCCCTGGACGCTCACGGAGGCCACGAAGGTCTCGTCGTCGACCGGCAGGACCTCGCCCTCGAGCCGCTCCCAGAGCGGGTTGGTGGTGAAGCGCTCCTCCTGCTCCCGGGAGGCCTCGCCCTCGGCGCCGTCCGGGGCCCACGTGCTGACCATGACCAGGTCGGCGTCGGCCTCGAGGATCTGCTCCTGGGACAGGGGGACGAAGATGCTCTCGGTCGTGTCGGGTGCCCCCTCGGGGCGGGGGATGCCCATGTCGGCCATGATCTCGCCGATGAAGGAGTCCGAGGAGTACAGGCGGGCGGTGTCCTCGCCCGCGAAGCGCAGCAGCGAGTAGGTGGCGTCGGGGTCCTGCTCCAGGATCGCCTCGCCCACCGCGGCGGCGCGCGCCTCGTAGTCGGCGACCTCCTGCTCGGCCTGCTCCTGCTTGCCCAGCGCCTCCCCGAGGAGGACCACGTTCTCCTTCCACGTCGGTCCCGTGGACTCCGAGAACACCGTGGGGGCGATCTTCTCCAGCTGCGGGTACAGAGCCTCCTGCCGGACCTTGGCCGAGACGATGAGGTCCGGTTCCAGCCCCGCGATCTGCTCCAGGTCCGGCTCGGCGATCGTGCCGACGTTCACGGCCTCTGCCGTCTCTGCAGAGACGTCCCCCAGGTAGTCGGCGAACGGGTCCTCCGGGTCCTGGCGGTACTCGGCGTAGCCGACCAGCTCCGCGTCGAGCAGCAGCGCCGCGTCCACGTAGCTGGGATCCAGCGCGACCACGCGCTGGGGCTGCTCCTCGATGACGGTCTCGCCCATCGCGTGCGTCATCGTCAGCGGGTACCCGGCGGCCGTTGCGCCGGCCTCGGCCGGCGCTGAGGACCCAGCGCTGGGCTCGGCGGAGGACTCGACGGCGGACTCGGCGCTCGGCCCGGTGCCGCCGCACGCCGTGAGGGTGAGCAGGGACAGGCCGAGGGCGGCGGCGGAGAGGGTCTTTCCACGGTTCATGGGGAGGGCCTTCTGTTGGGCGGATCGGACGGAAGATGAGGTGAGGCTTACCTCACTGTGGCAGACTGTAGCAGTCCGCTCGGCATTAGCTCACACTTCTCTGACGTAATCGAGGTGGCATGGTCCCGTCCCTGGCAACCCGGCCTCCGCGTGCCCCGGTCTTGCACCGGGGGCAGCGGCTGGCCGTGCTGCTCGCGGTGGCTCTGGGTGCCGTGGTGCTGAGCATGTGCGTGGGCGGGCGGCCCTCCACCCCGGCCGAGGCCTGGCACGCTGTCCTCACCCCCACGGGCACCGTCATGGACGTGACCATCCGCGAGCTGCGCTGGCCGCGCACCGTCACCGCCGTGGTGGTGGGAGCCTGTCTCGGCCTGGCCGGAGTGCTGGTCCAGGGCCACACGCGCAACCCGATCGCCGACCCGGGTCTGCTGGGGATCAACCAGGGCGCGGCCCTGGCGATCGTCGGGGTGACCGCCGCGGTCGGCACCGTGGCCCCGCTGACCCAGGCCCTGCTCGCCTTTGCCGGTGCGCTGGTGGCCGTGGTGGCGGTCTTCCTCATCGGCTCCGCCGCCCGGCACGGGGCCACGCCCATCACCCTGGTGCTGGCCGGAGCGGCGGTCTCGGCCCTGTGCACCGGGCTGGTCTCAGGCATCGTGCTCCTGAACGACCAGGCCCTGGACACCCTGCGCTTCTGGCAGGTGGGCTCCGTCGCGGTCCGCAACGGCTCCCTCGAGGTGCTGTGGCCCTTCCTGGCCCTGGGGCTCGTGCTGGCCGTCACCAACGTCGGCGCGCTGAACAGTCTGTCCCTGGGCGAGGACGTCGCCCGGGGCCTCGGGGTCTCGGTGCTGCGGGCCCGCATCGCCGGCATCGCGGCGATCACGCTCCTCGCCGGGGCGGCGGTGACCCTGGCCGGGCCGATCGCCTTCGCCGGACTCGTGGTCCCGCACGTGGCCCGGGCCGTCATGGGCACGGACTACCGGTGGCTCGTCCCCGCGGGCGCGCTGGCCGGGGCGGCCATGCTGCTGCTGGCCGACACCGCCGGCCGGGTGGTCGCCCGCCCCGGGGAGCTGTCGGTCGGCGTGGTGCTGGCCGCCGTCGGCGCACCGTTCTTCGTCCACCTCGCCCGCCGCCGGAAGCCGGCCACCGTATGACCTCGGCACCCACCGCCCCGACCCGGTCCCGCACGCCGTCCGCCGCGCCGGGAAGTTCGCCGCAGCGGCCGTTCCGCTCCGTCCGGGCGCTGCGCGCCGGACCCGTCTCCGTGCGGGTGCACCCCCGGGCGCTGGTGATCTCGGCGGTGCTGGTGGTGCTGGTGAGCGCGGCCGCGGCCGTCCACGTGGCCGTGGGCGGCACTCCCATCCCGTACCCGCAGGTCCTGGCCGCGCTCGCCGGCCGGGCCCCCGACGCCGCCGTGCAGCTGGCGGTCGTCGAGTTCCGCGCCCCGCGCACGGTGGCCGCGGTGCTGGTGGGCGCCTGCCTGGCCGCCGCGGGCGCCATCACCCAGACGGTCGCCCGCAATCCGCTGGCCAGCCCCGACATCCTCGGGGTGACCTCCGGTGCCTCGGCGGGTGCCGTCGCTGTGCTGATCCTCGGCCAGGGCGGAGCCGCCGGGCTCAGCGGTGCGGCCGCGACCGTGGGGATGCCCGCCGCGGCCTTCGTCGCCGGCACGGCCAGCGGCGTGGCCGTCTACCTGCTGGCCTACCGGCACGGGGTCGACAGCTACCGGCTGATCCTGGTGGGGCTCGGGATCTCCGGGTTCACCACCGCGGTCACCACCTGGATGCTCACGCTGGGCGACGTCACCAGCGCCGCCCAGGCCCTCACCTGGATGACGGGCTCGCTCAACGGCAAGGACTGGCCCCTGGTGCGCCCCATGGCCGCCGTCGCGGCCGTCCTGGTGGCCGCCGCGGTGCTGTCCGGGCGGTCGCTGCTCGTCACCTCCCTCAACGAGGACACCGCGGTGGGCCTGGGCCTGCGACTGGGACGGGTGCGGGTGGTGGCACTGAGCCTGGCCGTGCTGCTGGCCTCGGTCGCCACCGTGGTCGGCGGCCCGCTGGTGTTCGTGGCGCTGGCCTCCCCGCAGATCGCCCGCCTGCTCGCACGGGCCCCGGTGCCGCCCGTGACCGTCTCGGCCCTGGTCGGGGCGCTGTTCGTGCTGGTCGCCGACACCGCCGCCGCCAACCTGCTGGCCGTGCCCCTGCCGGTGGGGGTCGCCACCGCCGTGCTGGGCGCTCCCTACCTCATCCACCTCGTCCTGCGATCCCAACGGAGGACCACATGAGCCCCCTGCCCGCCACCGCCCGCCTGGAAGCCCGGGACCTGACGCTGGGCTACGACGGGACGCCCGTCGTCGAGCACCTGTCCCTGGCCGTCCCGGACGGCCGCGTCACCACGATCGTCGGCCCCAACGGGTGCGGGAAGTCCACCCTGCTGCGCGGGATGGCGCGCCTGCTGCGCCCGCTCGGCGGGGCCGTGACCCTCGACGGCGAACCGCTCGCCCGGCTGTCCACCCGGCGGATCGCCCAGCGGCTGGCCGTCCTGCCCCAGGGGCCCACGGCACCGGAGGGCCTCACCGTGGCCGACCTCGTCTCCCGCGGACGCCACCCGCGGCAGCGCTGGTACCAGCAGTTCTCGCACACCGACGAGGACGCCGTGCACCGGGCGCTGGAGGCCACCGGCATCGCCGAGCTCGCCGAGATCCCGGTCGACGAGCTCTCCGGCGGGCAGCGCCAACGGGCCTGGATCTCGATGACGCTCGTGCAGGACACCGACATCGTGCTGCTGGACGAACCGACCACGTACTTGGACCTGGCCCACCAGGTGGAGATCCTGGAGCTCGTCCACCGGCTCAACCGGGACCAGGGCCGGACCGTGGTCATGGTGCTGCACGACATCTCCCTGGCCGCCCGGTTCTCCGACCACATCGTGGCCATGGCCGCCGGGCGCGTCGTCGCCCAGGGAACTCCCGAGGAGGTCGTGACGGCGGAGCTGCTCGCCGAGGTCTTCGGACTGCGGGCGCTGATCGTGCCGGAGCCGGTCGACGGCCGGCCGCACGTCATCCCGCTGGCCCGGGTCGCCGCGGACTGACCTCCGGCCGGCCCCGCGGGAATTGGGGCACGAAAAAATTCGCTATCCATCGTCCCTGGTGAGGCGCATCCTGGAGGTGTCCGACAGGGTCGGGGCAGCAGGCTCCGACCCGGAGATCGTCCCGGAGGAGAAGTCATGGCCACCACCGAGTTCGTTCCCGTCTCCGACTGCACCGTGGGGCAGTGCTCGTTCAACCACGACCACGAGTGCACGGCCCACGCGATCACCGTGACCGGTTCCTCGGGCCACGCCCACTGCGGCACGTTCATCTCGCTGGGCCCCGACGGCGGTCTGCCCACCGTGCACGCGGAGGTGGGGGCGTGCCAGCGCAGGGAGTGCGTGCACAACGAGCACCTGATGTGCACGGCGGACGACGTGAAGGTCGGTGCGGGCACCGACGAGGCGGACTGCCTGACCTACCAGGCCGCCTGATCCGGCCCGTGGCGTGCCCGGTCAGCGGCCGGGCATCGGCGGCGTAGCGTAGGGCGTCCGGGAACGGTCAGGAGGTCGCGCCCGGACCGCCCTGCCGTCCCCCAAGGAGTCGATGCCCGTGGAACCCCTGCCGCTGGAGCCCCTCACCCGCTTCCTGACCGTGGAGCACGCCGCGGACCTCACCGGGCTGGCCGCGCGCATCCCGGGCTCGGGCTTCCTCTGCTTCTACCCCAACGACGAGGAGTACACGGGCTTCGTCGACGCGACGGGCCGGCTCTGGCTGCGCGGCGACGACGCGACGCCCGCCCGGGAGCTGCTGGAGGTCCTCGAGCCGCCGTTCCGCATCGCCTACCCGGTGGCTCCGGCCGTCACCGGCGACGAGGAGGCCATCGTCTCCGCCGGGGTGCTGCAGACCCCCGAGGAGCTCGAGGCCTACCGCGCCCGCTTCGCCGACGTCGAGGGAGAAGCCGACCTCGACCACCAGGCCCACGCCGTGGACGCCGTCGGCCAGCACTGGACCCTGATGGCCGGCGCCGATCCGGGAGAGGTGCTGGCCCTGTGCTTCGGCCGGGACGAGGCCGGCGTGCCGTTCTCCGAGCAGACGACGTTCACCGCGGAGTCCCTGCCCCTGCCGGTCACCGTGGTGGAGCTCGACTGAGCTGAGCTCCGCGGCGGCGTGCAGCGCGCTGCTGCCCCGGTGCAGCCGGCCGGCGTGCGCGGTGGGGCGGCTGGCCCGCCCCGAGGTCCTCCGGTTCCCGGGGGCCGTCGGGGCCTCCACGGGCACGCGCCCCTACGGGCGGCGCTGGGTCTCCCGGACGGCCAGGAGACCACCGGCCAGGAACACCGCGGTCGCGCCCAGCACGACCAGCAGGGGGGCGGTCCAGCCTCCGGTGCCGGAGTTCAGTGCGCCGACCAGGGGAGGGCCGACGGTCGCGGCCAGGTAGCCGCTGCCCTGGATGCGGGCGGAGGTCCCCGCGGCCTCGGCGTCGGTGCGCACGACGCGCGCGACGAGCGAGAAGATCACGGTGAAGCCCCCGCCCTGGGCGATGCCGCCGATGGCGGACCAGACGAGATAGCCCTCGGGTGCGATCAGCAGCCCGAGGGGCAGGGTGATCCACAGGGCGCCGACGACGGCCACCGGCGCCCACGCCGGGGTGCGGGCGGTCAGCGCGGGCACGCCCAGGGCTCCGGCGATGGCGGCGACCTGGAACAACGAGGCGCCGGCTCCGGAGGCGGCCAGGCTCAGTCCGCGGGTGTCGGCCAGCAGGGTGGGCAGCCAGGCGGTGATGGAGTAGTAGGAGAAGGCCTGCCCGCAGAAGGCGAAGGTCAGCCACCAGCCGATGCGCCGGATCCGACCGGTGCCCCGGACCGTGCCGGACGCCCCTGTGGTGGTGGGCGGTTCGGTGCGGGACGCGGGGGAGGCGGGCGGCGCGACGGCCCGACGGCGCGCCACGGCCAGCCAGAAGACGAGGGCCGCCACTGTCAGGAGGCCCCAGGCGACCAGCGCCCAGCGCCACCCGACCACCGCGGCCAGCGGCGCGGTGCCCAGGGCGGTGATCATCGACCCGACATTGAGTGCGGCGGTGTAGGCGGCGGTGACCATGGGGATCCGCCGCCAGGAGACGTCGCGGCGGATGATCACCGGGACCACGATGTTGCCGACGGCGATCGCGGCGCCGATGACCACGGTGCCCGCCAGGACCACCGCTGCGGGCCCGGCCGAACGGATCACGGTCCCGGCCAGGACACCCGTCAGGCACACCAGGATCGCCGCCTCCGGTCCGAAGCGTCCGATCAGCTTCGAGGCCAGCGGTGTGATCAGGGCGAAGAGCAGCACCGGCAGGCCCGTGAGCAGGCCCGCGGTCGCCGCCGAGAACCCCAGATCGGATTGGATCTGCGTGATGACGGGTGTCGGGGCGATGATCGGCCCGCGCAGGCTCAGCGCGGCGAGCACGATGCCGGTGACGACCCACGCCAGGGCGCGCGGCGGGACGGAGCGTGTGCTCATCTCGGTCCTCCCGTGCGTGCAGCGGCCTCCTGCCGACGGGCAGAGTCTTCCGCCAGCTTGCCAGATCCGTGCCTGACCCGGGGACCGGCGCTCCTGGGTCCCACCGGGTCGGCCAAAAATGAATGTGATCCACCTCACACAAATCGGCGCTCGCGGGATACCATGTCAGGTATGTCGGATCTCAGCCGGTTGTTGGACCTCGGATCGATATGCCTGGACGAACCGGCACAGGACTGGCGTGCCGCCATCGCGCTGGCCGGTGAGCTGCTCGAGCGCCAGGGCGCCACCAGCAGCGAGTACACGCAGGCCATGATCACCAGCGTCGAGGAGAACGGCCCGTACATCGTGGTGGCGCCGGGCTTCGCCTTCGCCCACGCCCGGCCCTCGGAAGCGGTCCACCGCACCGCGATGTCCTGGGTCCGGCTGGCCCGGCCGGTGGAGTTCGGGCACGAGTCGAACGACCCCGTGACCCTCGTCGTCGCCCTCTCCGCGAAGGACCAGAAGGAGCACCTGCAGGCCATGCGGAAGCTGGCCACGCTGCTGGGCTCGCCGGAGACCCGGACCGCCCTGGACCGGGCGAGCACGCCCGAGGAGGTGCTCGCCCTGTTGACGGAGGATGCCCCGGCGCCGTCCGGGGCACCGTCGACGGCGGAGGAGGCTCCGGCGTCACCCGCCGAACCGGCGGCGACGACAGCGGCGGAGGCGTCCACGGACAGCCGCAACAAGATCCTCACCGTCTGCGGCAACGGCCTCGGCACCAGCCTGTTCCTCAAGAACACCCTGGAGCAGGTGCTCGACCGCTGGGGCTGGAGCCGGTACCTCACGGTCGAGGCCACCGACACCATCTCGGCCCGCGGCAAGGCCAAGGAGGCCGACCTGATCCTCACCTCCGGGGAGATCGCCCGCACCCTGGGCGACGTCGGCGTTCCCGTGAAGGTGATCGAGAACTTCACCAGCACCACCGAGCTCGACGCCGCCCTGCGCGAGCTCTACGACGTGTGAGAGCAGGCCTCCCGTGAACTGGCTCGTCAGCATCCCCGAGTTCCTGGTCAGCGAGATCCTGGCCGTCCCGGCGTTCCTCATCGGCATCATCACCGCGGTCGGTCTCGCGGCACTGCACAAGGGTGTCGGCCAGATCGTCGGCGGCGCCATCAAGGCGACGCTCGGCTTCCTGCTCATCGGCGCCGGGGCCACCCTCGTCGTCGCGTCCCTGGAGCCCCTCGGCGCCATGATCCTGGGCGCCACCGGCGCCCAGGGCGTGATCCCCACCAACGAGGCCATCGCCGGGATCGCCCAGGCCCAGTACGGGGCCCAGGTCGCGTGGCTGATGATCCTCGGCTTCGCCGTCAGCCTCCTGCTCGCCCGGTTCACCCCCCTGAGCTACGTCTTCCTGACCGGGCACCACGTCCTGTTCATGGCCACGCTGCTGACCATCATCCTGGCCACCGCCGGCTACGACAGCTGGGTGACCGTCCTGCTCGGCGCCCTGCTCCTCGGCATCCTGATGGTGTCCCTCCCGGCGCTCGCCCACCCGTGGACCCGCAGGATCACCGGCGACGACAGCGTGGCCATCGGGCACTTCGGCACGGCCGGATACATCGCGGCCGGAGCGGTGGGGCAGGCCGTGGGCAAGAAGAGCCGGTCCACCGAGGACACGAAGCTGCCGGAAGGACTGCGCTTCCTGCGCGACTCCATGGTGGCCACCGCACTGTCCATGGCGCTGATGTACGTGGTCCTCGCCGTGCTCTTCCTGGTCCGGGCCGGGACCGCGGAGGCCTTCACCGCGTTCGACGGCGGCGCCACCGGGGTGGGCAACTACATCATGATGTCGATCACCCAGGGCCTGCAGTTCGGCGTGGCCGTCGCCGTCATCCTCTTCGGCGTGCGCACCATCCTGGGCGAGCTCGTCCCCGCCTTCCAGGGCATCGCCGCGAAGGTCGTCCCCGGCGCCATCCCGGCGCTCGACGCCCCGATCGTCTTCCCCTACGCGCAGAACGCCGTGCTGCTGGGCTTCATCTCCAGTTTCGTGGGCGGCCTGGTCGGGCTGTTCGTCCTCTCCGTCTGGCTGAACCCCGCCATCGGCATCGCGCTGATCCTGCCGGGACTCGTTCCTCACTTCTTCACCGGCGGCGCCGCCGGCGTCTACGGCAACGCGACCGGCGGGCGCCGTGGTGCTCTCGCGGGCGGTTTCGTCAACGGCCTGCTCATCACGTTCCTGCCCGCGTTCCTGCTGTCGGTCCTGGGGACATTCGGCGAGGAGAACACCACCTTCGGGGACGCCGACTTCGGGTGGTTCGGGATCGCCGTGGGCTCCGCCGCCAAGATCGGGTCCGTCGGCGGCATCGTGGTCATCGCGCTGATCGGACTGGCGGTGCTGACGCTGGCGATCGTCGTGCAGCGCAAGGTGGTCGACGCCCGGTGGGATCCGTCCCCGGGCCGCGTCTGGCCCGGGGGCGCGGGCGGTCGGGAGGCCACGGAGGTGGCCGCATCAGGTCCCTCCCTCGCGCATCCCAAGATCGCTCCGCCGAAGGGCGCCCCCGCACCACCGCCGCCTCCGCGCTGAGGCCCGCGGCCTCCCGCGCCGGGGTCGCCGCCTCCGCCCCGGAGGCGGGCGGACTCAGGAGTTGCGGCCCCGCGCGGCCACGGTCCAGCGCTCCAGCAGCTCCCCGCCGCGCACCACGGCCACGTCGTCGACGAGGTTCATGGTCAGGCACACGTGGTTGGGGATCACACGCAGGCGCTCGCCGAGGGCCGGCAGCGCGGTGTCCTCGGGCCAGACGACGGTGGCGTGGTGCTCGGACAGGGCCGTGATCCGGGCGTCCGGGTGGTCCATCAGCCGCCCGCAGCCGGTGGCCCAGGCCGGCCGGTCGCTGCCGAGGACCTTGCTGCCGGCGTCGAGGACCACCCGCCGCGGCACCCCGTGCCCGCCCTCGTGCCGGCTGACCACGGTCGAGGCCACGGTCAGGGCGACGTCCTCGAGGGCGCACCGGCCGAGTTCCAGCTGCTGGGCGTCGCCGAAGACGTAGACGCCCGGCCGCACCTCCGTGGCCGCGGTGCTGTCGGTCAGCAGCGCGCTGGGCGTGGATCCGCCGCTGCGGCGCGACACCTCGAAGCCCGCGGCCTCCAGCCGCCCAGCCGCCCGGTCGAGGCCCTGCTGCTCCTGCGCGGCGGCCTCGACCGGCATGCCCGGGGCGTAGCTGTGGCCGGGGAAGGTGAAGACGCCCTCGACGTGCAGTCCGGCCCGGGCCGCCGCCCGGGCGACGTCCGCGGCGGCGTCCGGGTGGACCCCGCTGCGGTGGTGGCCGCTGTCGATCTCCACCAGCACGGCGATGTCCCCCGCGGCGTCCCCCAGTTGCTCGCCCAGGGCGGCGGCGGCCTCGGCCGAGTCCGTCCCGACGCTGATCCGGGCGGTGGCGCTCAGTCGGCGCAGGCGCTCCGCCTGGCGCGGGCCGACCCACAGCGGATACGCGACGAAGAGGTCGTCCGCCCCGTGCGCGGCGAAGACCTCGGCCTCCCCGAGCGTGGCCACGGTCAGCCCGGCCGCGCCCGCGGCGAGCTGCAGCGCCGCGATCTCCGGGACCTTGTGCGTCTTGACGTGCGGGCGCAGCCGCAACCCGCGGCCACGCAGGGTCGCGGCCATCCGCTTGATGTTCCGCTCGAGCACGTCCCGGTCGATCAGGACGTCGGGGGTGTCGATCTCTTCGGGGATGCGGTGCATGGTGCTCCTCGCTGCCGGTGTCCGGCGCACTCCTTTCGGCCCATCATGTCAGCCCGGTCCCGAGGGCGGAGGAGTGCTCGACCGCCGAGTGCGTCGTGCAGGGGCAGGCCACGGGCCGCGTTCGCCGGGCCCTGTCCGGTCCTGCGCAGTTCCCAGGTGCCTTCTTGTGCACGTCGAAAGGGGGGATGCCATGCGGACCATCTCCTGGTCGGGATCGCGGACCGACCACCCCGCGACCCTGGACGCTGTCGTCGACGACCGCGAGGAGGTCGTCATCACCCGCGCCGGCCACGAGCCGGTCGCCGCGGCGATCCGCAGCACGTCGTCGCCAGCGATGACCTCCACCCGGCGAGGCCCGAGGAAGCAGGTGTGCCCGGTGACCAGCAGCACCGAGTCCAGCTCGTCGAGCATCGAGACGTTCGCGGCCCGCATCGCGGCGGTGAGGGAGTTGCGGCGGGCCACGGCGGCCTCGAACCACTGCCGGGGGTCGTCCTCGCGCGCCAGTGGCTCAGCCGTACCCCTGCGGTCCGTGGCACGCCCCGGTCCCGGGGCACGGGGAGACCTGCGGCGCGGTCCTGCGGCGGGCCTTCTGGTCGCACGGTGTGCCCGCCCTGTGGGCGGTTCATGGCCGGTGCCCCGGAACGGGCGCATCGCGATCGAACCAGATCTAGACAGGTGTCTAGTTCTCTGTCAGGATTGCCGCACACCACCACTGTGAGGCAGCGGACACCGCATCGACGCGAGACTGCGGGCCTCGGGAACGACAGGAGCCCCACATGGAACTGGACGGCAGGATCGCGGTCGTCACCGGCGCGGCCTCGGGCATGGGCCTGGCCGCCGCCAAGGCGCTCACCGAGGCGGGCGCCACCGTCTACGGGATCGACCTCCGGCAGGAGGCCCTCGACCGGGAGTTCACCGGCCTGGACCGAGCCCGCGGCTTCGCCGTGGACATCTCCGACTCGCTCGCCGTGGACCGGGTCTTCGCCCAGGTCGAGGCCGACCACGGCCGGCTGGACGTCCTCGTCAACGCCGCCGGGGTCTCCACCCCGAACAGGGAGAAGCAGGCGTGGGTGGACGAGATCAACAACCGGATGATCGAGTCCTTCAAGACCGGGGAGCCCTACCACCCCGAGTTCCTGGGCGGCATCACCGACGAGGACTTCGACCGCGTGGTCGCGATCAACCTCAACGGCACCTTCTACACGATCCGCGCCGCCGTCCCGCTGCTGAAGAAGGCCGGCCGCGGCTCCATCATCAACTTCGCCTCCGTGGCCGGGCTCATCGGCCTGCCGATGCCGGCCTACTACCCCGCGTCCAAGGCCGCGGTCGTGGGCCTGACCAAGGCGGTGGCCGCGGAGCTCGCGCCGTTCGACATCCGCGTCAACGCCCTGGCGCCGGCCGGGATCAACACACCGATGTTCACCGCTTCCGGCGAGGACCACGTCGCCGCCCTGCTCGCCCTGCAGCCGCTCAAGCGCGTGGCCGAGCCGGAGGAGATCGGCCGCACCGTCCTGTTCCTCGCCTCGGACGCGGCCGGGCACTACACCGGCCAGACGATGTCGCCCTCCGGCGGCGCCCTCATGCTCTGAGACCCACCCAGCACCTTCGAACGGAGAGCACCCGTGCAGCACACCGCGGTCCAGGAGACCACCATCACCGACGTCCCCGGCCTCGAGGGCCGTTTCCTCGAACTCCTCGACGAGACCGTCCGCGAGGACATCGAGCGCGGCGAGTACCACGGCGCCAACGTCGTCGTCGCCCGCCACGGCGAGATCGCTCTGCGGGGCAGCTACGGCCTCGCCGACCTCGACGCCGACCGGCCCACCCGGCCCGACGACGTCTACCGCATCCTGTCGATGTCCAAGGGCTTCACCAACGCCCTGATCCACCGGGCACTCAGCGAGGGCAAGCTCATGCTCTCCACACGCGTCGTCGACCTCATCCCCGAGTTCTTCGGCGCCGAGCCGTTCCGAGCCGCCCGCAAGGACCGGATCAACCTCGCCCACCTGCTCACCCACCGCGCCGGCATGCCTGCCACCCCCAACCCCGGCCTGGGCCCCGAGGGTTTCGCGGTGCTGGCCGACGTCATCTCGGCGCTGAGCGGTGTGGACGTGGTGCACGAGCCGGGCACGAACCTCAACTACTCCGCGGCCATCAACCACGCGCTCATGGGCGAGATGGCCCGCCGCGCCTACGGCGCCGCCTCCTTCCGGGCCCTGATGCAGGAGAAGGTCTTCGGGCCGATCGGCATGGAGCGCACCCGGTTCGGCATGCCGGACGAGTGGCAGGACCGCGCCGTGCCGCTCAAGGTCATCGTGGCCAACGACTCCTGGCTCAAGCCGGAGGATATCGAGTGCCTCAACGACGTCATCGACCGTCCCGACGCCGAGATGCCCTGGGTCGGCGCGGTCTCCACGATCGACGACGTCTTCGCGTTCACCGAGATGCTGCGCAACAAGGGGCGCACCGCCGCGGGGGAGCAGCTGATCGGGGAGTCCGTGCTGGACCTCGCCACCATCAACCAGACCGGCGAGCAGATCAACGACCTCTACGGCATGGTCGCCACCGCCCGGAAGTGGGACCTCCCGCCCGGGAACATGGGCCTCGGCCACGCGCTCGCCGGCACCGGCACGCACGCCCGCTTCTTCGGGCCGTTCGTCTCCCCGCGCACCTTCGGCTCCTACGGCGCCGGCTCCTCCCTGCTGTGGGTGGACCCCGTCTCCGACGTCACCTTCTGCTTCCTCTCCTCCGGGGTGATGGACGAGGGCGACAACGTCGCGCGCTTCCAGAAACTGTCCACGATCGCGGCCTCCGCCGTGATCAGCGAGTGAGGACGCTGCCATGACCGCAGTTCACGACGACGCCCGCCCCACCGGCCGCTGCCCCGTCGCCCACGGCTTCGACGCCATGGGGGACGACTACTACCGCGACCCCGCGCGCCACTTCGCCGAGGTCCGCGACGCGACACCGGTGTTCTTCTACCCGTACCTCAACGCCTGGATCGTCACGAAGCGGGAGGACTGCCTCGCGGTGCTCTCCGACTGGCAGACCTACTCCTCCGCCGCCAACTCCGCCGCCGACGTCCCCGAGAAGTACCGGGAGGTCTACCCGCCGGAGCTCGTGGCGAAGATGATCGTCGGGCAGGACCCGCCCGGCCACACCGAGGCCCGCTCCGTGGCCCAGCGGGGCTTCGTCAAGGAGCGCATGGACCGGCTCCAGCCCGAGATCGAGGCCCGCGCCCACCGGATCATCGACCGCTTCGAGAACAACGGCTCCGCGAACCTGCTCGAGGAGTACTCGCTCGAGCTCACCACCCAGACGATCATGGCGCTGCTGGGCCTGGGCTACGAGCACGAGGCCATGATGCGCCAGCTGCGCGACGACCTCTTCGCCGTGCTCTCCTCCGCCCACGAGCCGCTTCCCGAGCCGAGGCGCTCCGAGGTGTGGGACCGGTTCGTCGCCGCCAACCTCGTGCTGCGGGACATCATCGACTCCCGCCGCGACTCCGACGCGGACGACATCATCTCCGTGATGGCCTCCGCCCGGGCGGAGGACGGCTCGTACGCCCTGCCCACCCCGCAGATCGCGCTGCACGTCTCCGAGTTCGCGGCCGCCGGCACGGACACCACCGCCCAGGCCATGACCAACGCCGTGATCTTCCTGGCCCAGCACCCCGAGGTGCTCCAGGACGCGATCGACGAGCCCGAGCTGTGGCCCCGGGCCTTCGAGGAGACCGTGCGCCGCCGTCCCTCCTCCACGTTCACCTCCCGGCGGGCCACGCGCGACGTCGAGCTGTCCGGGGTGCGGATCGCGGCGGGGGAGATGATCTGGATCGCGCTGGCCTCGGCGAACACCGACCCGGAGCACGTGGAGCGGCCCTTCGAGTTCGACATCCACCGCCCGGACCCGGCCGACCACCTGGCCTTCACCGCGGGACGCCACACCTGCCTGGGCAATCCGCTGGCCCGCGTCCAGGGGGCCACCGGCCTGAGGGTGCTCTTCGAGCGGCTGCCCTCCCTGCGCCCGGACGAGGCCGAGGAGCTGGACTTCCTGCGCATGGCCCTGCTGCCCGTGCGGCGATCGCTGCAGGTGTCCTGGGACGTGGCGGACGTCGAGCGCTCCAAGGAGCGGACCGTGCGCACCCTCAGCCTCGAGGTGCTGGCGCGGACCGAGGCGTCGGACGGCGTCGTCGCCCTGACCCTGGGCCACCCCGACGGCGGTGAGCTGCCGCGCTGGAAGGCCGGGGCGCACGTGGACGTCCACGTGCCCAACGGCGAGCTCGAGCCGTTCGTGCGGCAGTACTCCCTGTCCTCGGACCCCGCGGAGCGCACCACCTACCGGATCGGCGTGCTCAAGGAGGTCTCCGGGCGCGGCGGCTCCGCGGCCGTGCACGAGGCCCTGGTGCCCGGCTCCCGCGTCACCGTCTCCTGGCCGCGCAACAACTTCCGGCTCGCGCCCTCGCCGAAGTACCTGTTCGTGGCGGGCGGGATCGGCATCACCCCGATCCTCGCCATGACCCGGGAGGCCGAGCGCGCTGGGGCCCAGTGGGAGCTCGTCTACGGCGGGCGCACCCGCTCGTCGATGGCGTTCCTGGCCGAGCTGGCCGTCCACGGCGATCGGGTCGAGGTGGTCCCGCAGGACGAGCGCGGGCTGATCGACCTGCCCGGACTGTTCCGGCAGGTCCGCGAGGACACCCTGGTCTACGCGTGCGGGCCCGAGCCGCTGCTGCACGCCGCCGAGGAGTGCACCGCGCACTGGCCCAAGGACTCCCTGCGCCTGGAGCGCTTCGCGCCCAAGGCCGTGGAGCGCACCGTGCCGGACACCGCCTTCGAGGTGGAGTTCGCCGAGTCCGGGACGGTCGTCCAGGTCGGCTCGGAGCAGACGATCCTCGAGGCCGCCGAGCAGGCCGGGCTCCCGGTGATCTCCTCGTGCAAGACCGGCACGTGCGGCACCTGCGAGACGCCCCTCCTGGCCGGCCGCGCCGACCACCGGGACTCGATCCTCTCGACCTCGGAGCAGGAGACCGGGGCGACCGTGATGATCTGCGTGTCCCGGGCGGCGGCCGGTTGCCCGCGGCTGGTGCTCGACCGGTGAGCTCCGACCGCTGAGCCCCGACCACGGCCCGGGCGGGCCGGGTCACTCGCCGAACAGCTGCGCCCACTGCCGGGCCAGCGAGGCGATGACCCGGTCCTCCCGCTCACGGTGGCCGCGCAGGTACAGGAAGTAGAAGTTGCGCTCCAGGCTCATCATGAGGGTGACCATGTGCACCTCCCGGTCCAGCCGCTCGTCCTCCGAGCGGCACCCCCGGTAGAGCGCCGTCTGGGCGGAGGACACGCGCTGCACCATGCCCAGCCACTCGCCGAGCACCTCCGGATCGGTGGCCATGGCCTGGGCGATCGCCTCGAACTCGGTGGCGTAGCGGAACCACATCTGCCGGGCGGTCTCGAGCCATCCCCGCATGGCCTCCGGGGTGTGCGCCGGCATCCGGTCCAGGAGCGCGTAGAGCTCGGCGATCTCCGCCTCGATCTCGCGCATCCGGGCCATGACGAGCTGCGGCTTGCTGCGGAAGTACAGGTACAGGTTGGCGCGGCTGCCCCCGGCGGCGGCCGCGATCTGCGCCATGGACGTCTGCTCGTACCCCTGGTCCTTGAACAGGCGCAGCGCCTCGTCCACGAAGCGCTGCCGGGTGGCGGTGCTCTTGGCGGTGCTCTTCACGGTGCGCTCGGGCATGCGGGTCCTCGGCTCCTCAGGGTCGGTGCTCCCACTGTAGAGCCCGTCCCGTCGACGCCGCTGCGGGTCCAGCCGGGGCGAGGCCCCGTTCAGTGCGAGCATCGAGCAGCCTTCACACCCGCTTCACCTGGGCTTATGCCCTGACGGCCATGTTCTTCAGCACCTACTCTGGGTGGACTGGGTCGTGCTCGACCGAATCCGAAGGTGGCACCATGTCCGTCCTCGCCCTGCGCCGACACCTGCCGTCCGGCACCACCGCCCTGGCCGTGCTGGCCATGGCGGTCCTGGCAGCTCTTCCGGAGACCGCAGCCCGCGCCCCCGCAGCCGAGGAGCGTCCCGTTGCCGCCACGGCGGGCAGCAGCGAGAAGAAACCCGAGGAGCACACCGACGACACCGATTCCACCTCCTACGTGGGCGGGCCCCAGGTGGTGCGCGACGGCGAGGACGCGGACGGCTCCCCCGAGAGGATCAGCGGCCACGTCTTCGAGGACGGCAACAAGGACAGCGTCCGGCAGGACCGTGAGGAGGGCTTGGCGGGCGTCGCCGTCTCCAACGGCCGGGACGTGGTGCTCACCGACCACGAGGGGTACTGGGAACTGCCGCTGGCCGAGGGCCAGACGGTGTTCGTCACCAAGCCCGCCGGTTGGGACACCCCGGTGGACGAGACGAACTTCGCCCAGTTCCACTACCACCACGAGCCCGCGGGCACCGCCCAGGACCTGCGTTTCGGCGGTCTCGAGGCCACGGGGGAGACCCCGGACTCGCTGAACTTCCCGCTGGCGCGCGACGGGGACAGCGCTCGCCAGGACCAGACCTGCGGGTTCCTGGGCGACGTGCAGACCTACTCCAACCAGGAGATCAGCTTCGCCCGCACCGGACTGGTGCGGGACCTCGCCGCGCGCCAGGACCTGGAGGACTGCGGCCTGCTCCTGCTGGGCGACCTGGCCGGCGGCGACCTGGGGATGTACCCGCGGCTGAAGGAGATCCTCTCCGGAGCAGGGGCCCCTCTCCGCGCCGTGCCGGGCAACCACGACTACGACATCGACTCCACGGATCCGGAGGAGTCCTTCGACACCTTCAAGCAGCATGTCGGCCCGGAGAACTTCTCCTACGACGTGGGCGCCATGCACATCGTCGGACTGAACAACCTCTCCTACCCGTGCCGGCCCGAGGAGAACGCCGACGGCAAGCACGACCAGTGCACCGACCCGGAGAACGACCCCCAGTACAACGGTCTCCTGGGCGAGGAGACCCTGGCCTGGATCGAGGCGGACCTCGCCACGGTGCCCGAGGACAAGCTCGTGGTCGTCGCCACGCACGTGCCGCTGGTCTCCTACGCCGACTCCACCGACAACATGCACCAGACCGACGACGTCACCGAGCTCTACGCCCTGCTCGAGGGTCGTGAGGCGATCTCCTTCGCCGGGCACACCCACTCGGTCGAGAACATGACCGCCGGCACCGCCATGGCCGGGTGGCAGGGGGAGGTGGGCGTCCACGAGCTGCCGTTCCACCACATCGTGGCCGGCGCCCCCAGCGGTGACTGGTACATCGGCGACCTCGACCTCGACGGCGTGCCCATGGCCCTGCAGCGCGACGGCGCCCCGCCCGGCTGGTTCACGCTCGACGTCCAGGGGACCGACTACCAGGAGAACTTCCACGCCATCGGCCGCGGGGAGGACCACATGGGGCTGGCCGTGAACTCCCCGTACTGGCGGGACTGGTACAACACCCTCTTCACCTGGGGCGAGGCCAATCTGGGCAACTGGGACGCCGTGCCCCCGGTGAACATCAACGACCTCGGGGACCCCAACATGGTCACGGCCGAGGACCTCCGGGGCGGCACCCAGCTGTCCGCCAACGTGTGGAACGGCACCCGGGAGACCCGTGTGACCATGTCCTTGGACGGCGGGGAGCCGCTGGAGGCCACCCACACCCAGCCCGGCGCCGGTGAGGAGAAGATCGAGGGCGCCGAGGTGGCAGACCCCTATGCCGCCACCCGACAGCTGATGATCGCCCGCCACGCCTTCGAGTCCACCTCCGGGAACGAGGACGCCCAGGGCTTCCAGGCCTTCTACGGCATCCAGGCCGGCCCGGCGGCCCCGCGGCCGGGCTACCACGTCGCCCAGAGCACGACCCATCTCTGGCAGCTCGAGCTCCCGGTCGACCTGGAGCCCGGCGTGCACACCGCGGAGGTGACGGCCACGGACCGCCACGGACGCGAGAGCACCGAATGGCTGACCTTCGAGGTCGTCGAGGAGCGGCCGCAGATGTCCTTCCGCACCGAGGTCTTCGCGGGCTGACCATGTCCGGTGACGGCGGCGGCTGCGTCCTCGGCCACGAGGTCCGCGTTGATCGCCGCGGCCGCGCCGACCCCTTCTCCCGCCGCGGCGGAGACCATGGCCGAGAGGTCGCCGGCGTTGCCGGCCGCCCACACCCCGGGGACCTCGGTGCTGCCCATCGGGCCCATGGCGATGAGCGCCCCCACGGGGTGCTCGGTCAGAGTGCCGCCGAGCTGCTCGTACAGCTCGGCCCGCGCCGCGAACCGGGGCGCCACGACCACGGCGTCCACCAGGACCTCCTGCCCGTCGTCGAGGACCACCGCGCGCAGGGCGTCCTCCTCGGTCCGCAGCCGCCGGACGGGCCCCTCGACCACCCGGACCCCGAGGGCGGCGAGCTGCTCCCACGCCTCGGCGCCGGGATCGGGCATCCGGTGCGGGAAGAAGGTGACGTCCTCGCTGAGCTGCCGGAACAGCAGCGTCTGGTGGATGCTCATGGGCCCCGCGCCGAGCACGCCGATGCGCTGCCCGCGGACCTCCCACCCGTGGCAGTAGGGGCAGTGCAGCACGTTCCGCCCCCACAGCTCGGCCACGCCGGGCACGTCGGGGAGCTCGTCGACCAGCCCGGACGCGAGCAGCAGCCGCCGCGCTCGCAGCGCACCGCCGCCGGCGAGACCGACCGTGAACCCGTCGCCCTCGGCCCGTGCGGTGACAGCGCGGTCCCGCACGATCTGCGCCCCGTACTGCTCCGCCTCCCGCCGGCCGGCGGCCAGCAGCTCCAGCGGCGGGATCCCCTCGCGGCCGAGGAGGTTGTGCGCGCCGCCGGCCGGGGCGTTGCGAGGCTCGCCCGCGTCCACCACGACGACCGAGCGCAGGGAGCGCGCCAGGGCGACGGCGGCGCTCAGGCCGGCGGCACCGCCTCCGACGACGACGACGTCGTGCGCGGAAATGCTGTTCATGGTCCGTGTCCTCTCGTACTGGTGGTTCATGCCCGGCGTGCCGCCCAGACGATCCGTCCGGCGCGCAGCACCAGGTCGTCCCGGTGCAGGACCGCGCCAGGGGAGTCGTCCGCGAGCAGGTGCTCGAGGACGAGCAGATCGTCGGCGGCCAGGCGGTCGGCGAGGGCGGGCAGGGCGCGGCGCAGCGTGCGGTGCGCCCAGCGTCCTGTGCCGGGCGGGACGGGCCGCGCCTCGACGCCGAACCGGCGCCGCCCCGCGAGCCGGAAGCCGGCCTCCTCCAGGTGGGGTCCCCAGCCGGGGAAGGCGTTCCAGCGCGCCTGGGCGAGGACCTCGTGGCAGCGGCGCTCCAGGCCCGGGCGGCCGACCCCGATGTCCTCGGGCAGGAACCGCGGCAGCGCGTCCATCTCCACGACCGCGAGGAGCCCACCGGGGCGCATCCCGGCGTGGAGCTCGCGCAGCAGCCGGTCCGGCGCGGCGAGCTCGTGCAGCGAGGAGGCCGCCCAGCCGAGGTCGACCGCGCCGACCTCCGGCCAGGCGCTGTCCAGATCGGCCTGCACCGTGCGGACCCGGTCGGCCAGGCCCTGCGCACCGGCCGTGGCGCGGAGCCGCTCGAGCCTCGCCGCCGACCGATCGATCGCGACCACCTGCGCCGAGGGGAAACGGCGGGCCAGGAGCCGGCTGCCGGATCCCGTTCCCGCGCCGAGGTCCACGACCGTGCGCGGAGCGCCGTCGACGTGCTGGGCGACCCAGTCGACCACCTCCTCCAGCAGCGGGGCCAGGATCTCGGCCTCCAGCTCGAGCAGCTCGGCCAGTCCGTCGTCGTCGTGCTGCCCGGGATCGGGGTGGTGCCCGGTCGTCGGGTGCGAGGAGGCGTGCGGTGTCATGCCTCCACGGTAGGCGGGGAATGTCTGTCTGGCATACACTCTTGCTCATGACGCAAGAAGTCGACCTGGACGCAGTAATCCGCCGGCGCATCCGCGGTCTGCGGCTGGCGCGCGGCTGGTCCCTGGACGCGCTCGCGGCTCGCTGCCGGCTCAGCCCGTCCACGCTGAGCCGACTCGAGACCGGGCACCGCAGGATCGCGCTCGACCAGCTCGTGCCCATCGCGCGGGCGCTCGACACCTCGCTCGACCAGCTCGTCGAGTCCCCCGAGGACGAGGACGTGGTGATCCGCCCGCAGCCCAGCAGCACGCCGGGGCTGACCACGTGGCTGCTCTCCTCCGAGCGGGCCCTGCACGGGATGACGGTGGCCAAGATGCGCATCCTGCCGGGCAGGCCCCCCGCGCCGGAGCGGTTGGCGGTGCACCCGGGCCGGGACTGGTTCACCGTGCTCACCGGGACCGCCCGCCTGCACCTGGGGGAGCGGGTCATCGTGGTCGAGGCGGGCCAGGCGGCGCAGTTCTCCACGATGGTCCCGCACGCCATCGTGGCGCAGGGCGGGCCGGTGGAGATCCTCACCGTGCTCGACCACGACGGCGAGCGCGCCCATCTGCACGCGGACGATCCGGCCCGGGCCCGGCGGGAGGCGGCCTCGACCGCGCGGCCGGACTCCGGCGCCGTCGAGCGCGACCCGGCCGAGTAGAGTGCGCCGGGGCGCCGGGGCGCCGGGGCGCCGGGGCGCCGGGCGGGGCAGGGGCGCTCGCCTGGGTGGCCGGGACCTCCCGATTCCGGGGAGCGGCCGGTGCGGGCACACTGTGAATAATTGCCGTCCCCGCCCGGTTGTACAGTCGACCAGGCGCCGCCCGCTCGAGGGCGCGCCGCTCCCACCTCGATCCAGGACCGTGAGATGACCTGTGCCCTGCCGTCCGTCCGGACGCCCCCGACCGTCCCGTCCGTCTCCGGCGGGGGCGACGACGACGCCCGCTGCCTCGGCGTGGACATCGGCGGGACGACCATCAAGTACGCGGTGGTGGATCCGGTCCGCGGGGCCACCGTCGGCCCGGTCCGCCGGGTGCCCACGCCCGCGCCGGCGACCCCGGCGGCGGTGGTGGCCGCCCTGCGCGGGGTACTGGAGAGGCTCCAGGACGCGCCGGAGGCGGGCGGGCCCCTGGCCGGCGTCGGTGTGGGCGTCCCGGCCATCATCGACCACGGCGTGGCCCGCTCGGCCGCCCATCTCGACGACTCCTGGATCGGCACGGACGCCCGGGAGCTGCTCGCCACCGGGCTGGGGCGCGAGGTCGCGGTGCTCAACGACGCCGACGCCGCCGGGCTGGCCGAGGTCCGCTTCGGCGCCGCCCGCGGGGTCGACGGCACGGTGCTGGTGATCACGCTGGGCACCGGGATCGGCTCGGCGCTGTTCCGGGACGGGGAGCTGATCCCCAACAGCGAGTTCGGGCACGTGTGGCTGGACGGCCGGGACGTCGACGGCTGGGCCGGCGCCTCCGCCCGGACGGAGGAGGCCCTGGACTGGCCCACCTACACGGACCGGCTCCAGCGCTATCTGTCCCACCTCGAACGCCTGATCTCCCCGGACCTGATCGTCCTCGGCGGGGGCATCAGCGAGCGGCACCAGGACTTCCTGCCCCACCTGCAGCTGCGTGCCCGCGTGGCCCCCGCGCAGCTGCGCAACGCCGCCGGGATCGTCGGTGCAGGCCGCCAGGCCCACCTCGGGGTGGTGCGGGCGAACAGCCTCGTCGGCAGCCGCTGACCTGGTCCGGGGAGATCAGCCCCTGGCGTTCCCTGCTGCCGAGGGAGCTGCCTGGGGCCTCGGGGCATCGCCTCGGGCGGTCAGCACGCCGGCGCTCGCCTTCCGTTCCGGCGGCGCGCCGGGCCGTGTCCGGTCCTGCTGCTCCGCCCGGCAGGGCGCAGCGTCGTTCGTGTTGGTCGTGGTCACGGCGTCGACCCCGCGTGGCTCATGACGGCGAGGACGTGCGGGGGTCCGGGGCCGCGCCGACGCCATCACCGCGTACCGTGCGTCACAGTGGGCCATCACTCCCGTACCCCCTGGTGGGAAGGGGGGCGGCAGCAGGACAGCGGGGATCTTGTGACGCCGGATGACGGGCGGGCGTGAAAGTTCGTGCGCCCCGGGCGGTGGGCCGTGGACCGATGAGAAGGGCGCTTCCCCTGTGTGATCTGGATCTCTATCATGGATCTGGACAGCGTGGTCGAGCACCCCGCCCGGCACCGGGACCTTCTGCAGGTCCCGATGCGCTCACCCGACTGGAGATCCCCGCCATGACCATTGCCGAACTGACGTCCGCCCCCGATGACACGGGCCCCCTCGAGGTCCTCCCGGGCATCGGCGTGGGCCCGGTCGTCGACCCGGTCGCGTCCATCACCGTCTCCCACGTGGCGCGGTACCGCATGCGCACCGACCGTGCGGGGCTGAGCCTGCGTGCCGGCGAGGTGGTGCTGTGCGCCCCCTATGAACCGGTCGAGCTGGGCATGGTCGTGCTGGTGCGCTGCGAGGCGGACGGCCACACCCCGGGTGCCCTGATCCCGGCGTCCGCCGTCGAGTACCTCGAACCGGTCGGGCCGTCCTCCGGACCGTTCGTCTGGGGCACGCCCGGCGTCCGCGGCTGAGCAGCGCGCCCCGCCCGCCTGCCAGCAGGCCCGCGGCTAGGCCTCGGTGAGGGCGTCCGCCTTGTGGGTCGCGCGGGCCCCGGAGCTGTCGGACTCCACGATGTAGTGGGGATCGTCCGCGCTCGCGCGGTACGTGCGGCCGTCGAGCTCGAAGTCCTCGGTCTTCTTCTCGACCACGGTGCCCTCGGTGGTGCCCTGCGCGGTGTTCCACGTGACCTTGGTGCCCTTGCGCAGACTCATCGGGTGCTCCTCTGCTCGTCCGTTGCGGTGCTCGCGCGTCCCGGTGCTCGCGCGTCCTCGAGCCCGCCGCGGCAGTCGCGGCGCGCCCCTCGGTGCCCGGGCACTCCCGAGCGTGAGCCCCAACCTACCGACGGATCGGGGTCCTGGCGAGCATCCGCGGGCACAGCGAGCGGGTGGGCCCGGCTGCCGGGCCGAGACGGCCGGGCAACGACGGCCGCGACACATCTACCGAGCGGAGGCGGCCGGTTCGCGGGCGGCCGGGTCCCCGTGCGGAGCGGCGGTGCCCCGCTCACCGGTGCCCCGGTCGCGAGTGTCCCGGCCCGCGTCGCCGGTCCGCAGATCGGCCGGCTCGTTGCCGCTCCGCGGATCGGCCGGCGCGTCGCCGGTGACCTCGAGGCGGTCCTCGGCGGGCGCCTCGGGCTCGACGTCCTCCTCGATCGTCGTGGCCAGCGGCTTCTCGGTGACGAAGCACAGCAGCGCGGCCGCCAGCAGCCCCAGGGGCACGATCCACAGGTAGATGGGGGTCAGGGCGTCGTTGTACGAGGTCACGATCGGGTCCCGCAGCGACTCCGGGAGGGAGGCGACCAGGGCGGGGGTGAGCGAGTCGGCCCCACCCGCGCCGCCCTCGAGCGCGGCCGCCGGGAGGCGCTCGGCCAGCAGGCCGGCCAGCCGGCCCGCGAAGACGCTGCCCACCACGCCGGCGCCCAGGGTGGCGCCGATCTGGCGGAAGAAGTTGTTCGCCGCGGTGGCCGTGCCGACCTGCCGCAGCGGAAAGGTGTTCTGCACGATGAGCACGAGCACCTGCATCGACAGGCCCAGCCCCAGGCCCAGGAGCGCGATGTAGAGGCACACATGCCACACGCCCTGCTCGGGGGTCAGGGTCGAGAGCAGACCCATGGCCACGGCCACCACCACGCTGCCCGCCACCGGCAGCCACTTGTAGTGCCCGGTCCGGCTCACCGCCCGCCCGGCGAGCACCGAGGTCACGAGCAGGGTGCCCATCATCGGCACCATCAGGAGCCCGGACGCGGTGGCGTCGACGCCGAAGACCATCTGCAGGTAGGTCGGCAGGTAGCCGAGGGCCCCGAACATCGCCACGCCGGTGAGCAGGCCCGCGACGGTGGTGAGCACGAAGTTGCGCTCGCGGAACAGGTGCATCGGGATGATCGGCTCGGCGGTGCGCCGCTCCACGGCCACGAACGCCGCGGCGGTCACGAGCGTCCCGGCGATCAGGCCGAGGATCACGGGGTCGGACCAGGCGTACCGGCCGCCGCCCCAGGTGGCGAACAGGACCAGGCAGGTGGTGGCCGTGGCCAGCAGCACCATGCCGCCGACGTCCAGGCGCGGCCGGCCGCGGTGCCGGGGGAGCTTGAGGAACAGGACGGCTCCGGCCAGGGCCAGCAGTCCGAGCGGGATGTTGATCCAGAAGACCCAGCGCCAGCCGGGCCCCTCGGTGAACCAGCCGCCCAGCAGCGGCCCGGCCACCGAGGCCACCGCGAAGACCCCGCCCATGACGCCCATGTACTTGCCGCGCTCCCGGGCGGGAACCACGTCGGCGATGGCGGCCTGGGAGAGGATGATCAGCCCGCCTCCGCCGAGGCCCTGGATCGCGCGGGCCGCGATGAGGACCTCGATGGTGCCCGCGAGCGCGCCGACCACGGAGCCGGCCATGAACACCAGGATCGCGCCCAGCAGCAGGGGCTTGCGGCCCATCAGGTCCCCGAGCTTGCCGTAGACCGGCATCATGATCGTCGAGGCGAGGATGTAGGCCGTGATCACCCACAGCATCTCGTTCACGCCGTTGAGCTCGCCGACGATCGTGGGCAGGGCCGTGCTGAGCACGGTCTGGTTGAGGGCGGCCAGCAGCATGGAGAGCATCAGGCCGGCGAAGAGCAGCACGAGGTGCCGGGAGCCGGTGGCCGGGGCGGCTCGGTGCGCGGGGGCGCGGCTCATGAGAGCTTTCCCTGGAGGCGGTGGAGGAGGGTGAGGGCCGACTCGTGGTCCTCGGTCGGCAGCCCCTGCGCCGGGGAGTAACCCTCGGCGGTGATGGCGAAGCGCAGCGGGACGCCGGCGAGCAGGACCAGCATCCGGGCGACCTCGTCCACGCGGTGCTCCCCGATCCCGGCCGACCACTCCGGCTCCCGGGCCAGCAGCTCCGCGAGGGTGCGGCGCACCAGGGTCTCGGCCTCGAGCATCAGCTCGTGCCGGCGGCGGCCCAGGCTCGGATGGTCCTGCAGCAGTCTCCGGCGCCGCTCGGCGTCCGGGCCCGCGTAGGCGCTGCGGGACACGGCCAGCAGCAGGCGCGAGACCTGGCCGAGCAGGTCGTGCTCGAGGGAGAAGTCCTCCAGCAGCTCCGGGTCCAGCGAGGGGGCCCGCATGCCCAGGACTGCGTCCTCCTTGGCAGGGAAGTAGTTGAAGAAGGTGCGCGGGGAGACCCCGGCCGCGGCGGCGACGGCCTCCACGGTGGTGCGATCGACCCCGTGCTCGACCGCGAGGGCGGCGGCCGCCTCGTGGATGGCGGACCAGGTCTCGGCCTTCTTGCGGGCGCGCAGGGTGGGAGGGGAGGTGGCGTTCACCCCGATATTCTTGCACTCCTGCATCTTTTGCACAACTGCAATATTGAAACGGGTGCCCGCAGGGTCGAAGGCGGTGCGAGAATCCCCGGACCCTGCGGGCGCTGTGCGCTTCCGGCAGAGCCCGGGCGTTCTCGTCGCGGAGCCGGGAGTGGGGGCTACGCCGCGACGCCCACCTGGATCAGGGTGTTCCAGGGGTCCTCGAAGCGCAGCACGGCGCCGTCGTGCCGGGTGGGGATCCGGTGGCCCGCGAGCCGCGATGCGAGGGCGGCGACGTCGTCGCTGCTCGGCAGGTCGATGTTGACCTGGCCCAGCCCCAGCGAGGCCGCGCGCGGGCCCGCCCCGGCGCTCTGCCAGGTGTTGAGCGCGATGTGGTGGTGGTAGCCGCCGGCGGCGATGAACAGGGCGGAGCCGATGTCGCTCATCACCTCGAAGCCCAGGACGTCCACGTAGAACTGCCGGCCCCGCGGGATGTCGCCCACCTGCAGGTGGACGTGGCCCAGGGTGGCGGGCGGCGTCGCGGGGCGCCGGTCGTCCCGCTGGGGCAGGTGCTCCTGCAGGAAGCCGTTCGGGTCCAGGGGGTTGGAGGCCAGCGTCAGGAGGCCGTTGGACTCCCGCCGCCACGTGTCCCGGGGACGGTCGGTGTAGAGCTCCACGCCGTTGCCCTCGGGGTCGTCGAAGTAGAAGGCCTGGCTGTAGAGGTGGTCGGCACTGCCGGTGAAGGAGCGGGGCGCCACGGTCGCCACGGAGGCGAGGGCCGCGGCGAGTGCGGGCTCGTCCTCGAAGACGACCGCGGTGTGGAACAGTCCGGCCTGGCCGCGGCGGGCCGGCGGGAGCTCCTTGACCTGGCGCAGCCGCACGACCGTCCGGCCGTCCCGGCCCAGGACCGCGGTGTCCCCGGCGTGGGACAACACGTCGAGGGTGACGGCGTCCGAGTAGTAGGCGACCATCGCGTCCAGGTCGGAGACCAGCAGCTCCACGGCGCCCATACGGGTGTCGGCGGCCAGCAGGTCCTGGGCGGGGCGCTTCGTCAGGGTCTCGGGGGCTGGGTTCTGGGGAAAGATCGGCATGTCGGGAATCTCCGTCGGCGGGGGCGGCGCATTGGTTGATGTGTCCCCAACAGTAGTCCCAGATGCTTTCCTGTGCAAGCAAATCCTCTCGGCCGGGAGGGCCCGCGGCTCAGCGCACTCCGCCCGTCCGGCTCAGCACGAGCTCGACGGTCTCCGCGGGCCGGTCCCACATCGGGAAGTGTCCGCAGGAGTCGAACCAGTGCAGCTCGGCATCGGGATACCGCTCGAGGGCGCGGCGTGCCTGACCGGGGGTGACCACCCGGTCCTGGCGACCCCAGCCGATGACGACGTCTCCCGGTGTCTGCGCCCGGGTGGCCCCGTCCTGATCGGGCCCGTGCACCAGGGCTCGCAGGAGGGCGTCGTAGGCGGGGGAGGTCGCCCACGAGCGCAGCTCGCGCAGGACCATGTCCTGGTCCAGGGCCCACGGCCGGGGACTGAGCTGGGCGAGCAGCGCGGTGCGGGCGGCCGGATTCCGGGTCAGCGCCGGGAGCACCGGTCGCAGGACCCGGACGAGCCGGATGGAGGCGCCGATCGAGAGCCCGAACATCAGGCGCTGCCGGGGACTCCAGAAGCCCCCGGGGGACAGGGCGACGGCGGTCCCCCCGACCCCGCGCCGGGCGAGCTCGAGCACGAGGCGGGCCCCGACCGAGCTGCCCAGCAGGTCGACCCCCGCCAGCCCGTGGGTGTCGATGAAGGCGGAGATCGCGTCGGCGAGGCGGGCGATCGTCACCTCGCCCTCCAGCGGAGCAGTGGCGCCGAAGCCGGGCAGGTCCACGGCGATCACTTCGCGATGGGCGGCCAGGCCGGCGAGGACCGGGTCCCAGGTCCGCCACGTCGAACCGAGACCGTGGATCAGCAGCAAGGGCCTGCCGGTGCCGAGCCGTTCGTGATGCATGTCCATGACCACGATCCTTCCCCACGGCGATCCTCCTGGCCAGCACCGCCGGCCGCGCGGGGCCGGCGGTGCTGGTCGGCCGGGGGCTGTCCCGGAGGGCAGGTGCCGGGCTGCGCGGCGGTCAGAGGATGAAGATCAGGGCGGCGATGACGGCCAGGATCACCAGGAAGACGATGCCCCACGCCTTGAGGTTGTCGGAGTCGTCCTCCTCGGGCTCGGCCGGGCGCGGCGGCCACCCGCCCGGGCCGGGACCGAACACCGGGCCGGAGGGTCCCTGCCCACCGGCTGCCGGTCCCGTGGGCGGCTGCTCCTCCGCACCGTACCCGGGAGCGCCCTGACCGGGGGCGCCCTGGCCCGGGTACTGCCCGGGCGGCGGGGGAGCCGGTGTCGCGGGGCTCACGCCCCACTGCGGGGCCTGGGGTGCGCCCGGCGGAGGGACGTCCGGCTGAGAGGTGTCCGTCGCCGGCGCGCCCGGGCCGCCGGTCGCGGGCGGGCCCGGCGCGTAGGGCGGGGCCGGCGGCGGAGGCGCCGGGGGCAGCGTCTCGCCCGAGAGTACGGGCCCGTCCTCGCGGTGGCCCTGCTCCGCCTCGGTCAGCAGGGTCACGAACTGCTCGAGCGGCTCGGACCCGTCGTGCTCCCGCGCCAGGAAACGCTCGGCGCGGCGGCGCACCACCCGGTAGACGCGCCCGTCGTCGGGGATCCCCAGGTCCCGGGCGGCCCGCGCCACGGCGAGCGGGGGCTGCTCCGGCAGGGGGTTGGTGCCCCACTCCAGGAGACCGGTCAGCAGCGGGCGCTCGAGCACGGGGGCCAGGGCCGCCCGGGCACCTGGCACCCGGGTCAGCTCCAGCAGCCCGCCCGGCGGGGCGGACGGGCATCCCGGCACGTCGCTGGGCAGCCGGGCGGCGCGCTCCAGCCAGAACGTGTCCCCGAAGAGGGTGGCGAGCAGCACGGCCGCGGCGAGCCGGTCGTCGCTCGGCGCGGCGTCCTCCGGGGCGCCCTGCTCCCAATGGGTGCCGAGCGCGCGGCGGGCGGGCTCACCGGCCAGCCGGACGCGCAGTTGCACGTCCTCCGGGCCACGAGCGGTCTCCGCGGGACGCTCCACCGCGTGCCGCACCTGGGGGTCGAGCTCGGGGTCCATGGGCCACCTCTCCGTCGTCGTCCGTGGGTCCATGCTCTCAGAACGTGCTGTGCGGCGGCGGGGAGCCGGAGGGGAACCGGACCGCGCTCAGGCGGGGAGCAGGCTGCGCAGCTGCCCCGCGGCGACGCGCGGGTCGGGGGCCTCGGTGACGGCGCGGACGACGACGACGCCGCGCGCCCCGGCCTCCAGGACCTGCGGGAGCCGCGGCTCGTCGATGCCGCCGATGGCGAACCACGGCACGGGCAGGATCTCCGGGTCCGCGGCGAGCCGGGCCTCCGTGAGCTCGGCGACCGCGCGGACGAACCCCGGTCCGGTGGCGGGGCGCCCGGGCTTGGTGGGCGTGGCCCAGACGGGGCCCGTGCAGAAGTAGTCGACGTCCGGGTCCTCGAGCGCCGTCCGGGCCTGGTCGAGGTCGTGGGTGGAGCGGCCGATCAGCACGTCGGGGCCCAGCAGCTGCCGGGCCTGCGCGGGGGAGAGGTCGTGCTGTCCCACGTGGAAGACGTCGGCGCCCACCAGCGCGGCGATGTCGGCGCGGTCGTTGACGGCGAACAGGGCGTCGTACTCGGCGGCGACCCGGCCCAGCAGCCGCAGCGCGGCGATCTCCTCGTCCGCGTCGATGCTCTTGTCCCGCAGCTGGACGATGTTCGCGCCACCGGCGTACGCGGCGTGCAGGAACTCCTCGAGGTCGCCCCGGTCCCGGCGGGCGTCCGTGCACACGTACAGCCGGGCGGCGAGGAGCTTCGCGGCCCGGGTCTCTCGCAGGGAGGACTCGGCGGGGGTGGAGGCGTCATGGGTAGACTGGGTCACACGCTGATGATAGGTCAGCGGTTCTGCGGGAGCCCCACCGGGGGCTGAGAGGGCGTCCAGCGCCGACCGCCACACCTGATGCGGGTCATGCCGCCGTAGGAAAGGACGTCTCCGAGTGATCTCCGCGCACCCCGCCCCGGCGACCGCGCCCCACCCGCTGGTCGAGCAGCCCGAGCACGTCCGGGCCGACGTCGCCGTGGTCGGCGCGGGGGTGATCGGCCTGGCCACCGCCTGGGAGCTGCGCCGGCGCGGCCGCTCCGTGGTCGTGGTGGACCCCGAGCCGGGCTCCGGCGCCAGCCGCGCCGCGGCAGGGATGCTCGCCCCGGTGAGCGAGGTGCAGTACCAGCAGGAGCCCCTGTACCCCCTCATGATCGCCTCGGCCGCCGAGTACCCGGCGTTCGTGGCCGCCCTCGAGCAGGCCGCCGGCGGGACGGTGGGCCACCGTGCCACCGAGACCCTGGTCTGCGGCGTGGACGCCGCCGACCGGCAGGCCCTGGCGGACCTCCGCGAGCTGCAGGGGCGCCACGGCATGACCGTGGAGCAGCTGCCCCTGCGCGCCGCCCGGGCCCTCGAGCCCGCTCTGAGCCCGCGGCTGTCCGCCGCGTTCCGGATCCCCGACGACCACCAGGTGGACCCGCGCCGCCTCGTGGCCGGACTGCTCGCCGCCCTCGTCGCACCGGAGCTCCCCGAGCCCCCGGAGTCCGCGGAGTCTCCGGAATCGCTGGAGCCCCCGGGACTCCCCGAGTTCTCGGCTGCGCGCGACGGCGGACCGGCCCACCTCGTCCACTGCCTCGCCACGGGACTGCGCCGCAACGCCGAGGGCGCCGTGACCGGCGTGCGCCTGGCCGACGGCGGGATGGTCTCGGCGACCTGGACCGTCCTCGCCCCCGGCACGGGCCTCGGCGACCTCGACGGGCTGCCGGAGGACTGGCACCCGCCCCTGCGGCCCGTGCACGGGGACGTCCTGCGCGCCCGGGTCCCCGCCGGGGCCCCCGACCTGCTCGAGCGCACCGTCCGCGGCCTGGTGCACGGAGTGCCCGTCTACCTGGTGCCCCGGACGGACGGCACCGTGGTGATCGGGGCGACCTCCCGCGAGGACGACCTGACCGGCCCCAGCGCCGGCGGCGTGTTCCGGCTGCTGCGCGACGCCCAGGCGCTCGTGCCCGGCGTCGCCGACCTCGAGCTCGTCGAGGTGCTGGCCCGCGCCCGGCCCGGCACCCCGGACGACATCCCGTACCTGGGCCGGGTCCGCAACCCTGACGGCTCGCTCGTGCCGGGACTCGTGGTCTCCACCGGCTACTTCCGCCACGGCGTCCTGCTCGCCCCGCTGGCCGCCCGGCTCGCCGCGCAGCTCGCGACCGGCGGGTCCGGAGCCGATCCGGCCGCCGACGCCGAGCACCTCGCCAGCACCGACCCGCACCGCTTCGACCGCCCTGTCGAGGCCCGTCGAGGGGACCCCGAACCGGCCACCGCCGGACCCGGCCCCCGGAGCAGGAGCACCCGATGACCGCCATCACCCTCAACGGCCGTCCGCACGTCGTGACGGAGGACGCGACCGTCGTCGACCTCGTCGCCGAGACCGTCGGCCGGGCCCTGGGCCCCGACGGCGCCCCGCTCGACGGCGGGCGCCTCGGCGTGGCCGTGGCCGTGGACGCCGCGGTCGTGCCCCGCAGCCGCTGGCGGCGGACCCCCGTGGCGGAGGGCCAGGCCGTCGAGATCATCACCGCCGTCCAAGGAGGCTGACGTGACCGGACCGCACCCCGAGCCGACCGCTGATCACGACCCGCTCGTGCTCGACGGCACGGAGCTGTCCTCCCGGCTGATCATGGGCACCGGCGGCCTCAGCTCGCTGCACATCCTCGAGCAGGCGCTGGCAGCCTCCGGCACCGAGCTGACCACCGTGGCGCTGCGCCGCTACGCCCCCGGCCAGGGCGACTCCCTCTTCGCGCTGCTCGAGCGCAACGACATCCGGATCCTGCCGAACACCGCCGGGTGCTACACGGCCCGGGACGCGCTCCTGACCGCCGAGCTCGGCCGCGAGGCCCTCGAGACCGACTGGGTCAAGGTCGAGGTCATCGCCGACGAGGACACGCTGCTGCCCGACGTCGTGGAGCTCCTCGACGCCACCGAGCAGCTCGTGGCCCGCGGCTTCAAGGTCTTCGCCTACACCTCCGACGACCCGGCCGTGGCCCGCCGCCTCGAGGACCTGGGCGCGGCGGCGGTGATGCCCCTGGGCGCCCCCATCGGCACGGGGCTGGGGATCCTCAACCCGCACAACATCGAGCTCATCGCCGCCCGGGCGTCGGTGCCCGTGGTGCTCGACGCCGGGATCGGCACCGCCTCCGAGGCGGCCCTGGCCATGGAGCTGGGCTGCGACGCCGTGCTGCTGGCCAGCGCCGTCACCCGCGCCCAGGACCCGGTGGCGATGGCCACCGCGATGCGCCACGCCGTGGTCGCCGGCCGGCTCGCGGCCCGTGCCGGGCGCATCCCCGCCCGCCGCCACGCCCAGGCGTCCTCGCCGATGGCCGGACGGATCGATCCGGACGCGCCGGCCTCCGGCCCGGCGGACGTCCCGCGCGGGGACTGGGCCCCCCTGGGGGAGCGGCCGTGAGCCCGTTGCCCCCGCTCGTGGAGCCCGGCCCCGAGCTGCGCCGGGAGGAGCTCGAACGCTACGCACGGCACCTGACCCTGCCCGGGATCGGGCCTCTCGGCCAGCGGCGGCTGGGCCACGCCCGCGTGCTCGTCGTCGGCGCCGGGGGTCTGGGCTCCCCGGCCCTGCAGTACCTCGCGGCGGCAGGGGTGGGGACCATCGGGATCGTCGACGACGACGTCGTGGCGCTCTCCAACCTGCAGCGCCAGGTGGTGCACACGACCGCCGACGTCGGCCGGCCCAAGGCCGAGTCCGCCGCCGACGCCGTCACCGCGCTCAACCCGCTGGTCGAGGTCCGCACCCATCCCGTCCGCTTGGGCGCGGACAACGCGGTGGACATCCTCCGCCAGTACGACCTGGTCCTGGACGGCGCCGACAACTTCACGACCCGCTACGTGGTCAGCGACGCCGCCGCCCTGACCGGCACGCCGTGCGTGTGGGGCTCCATCCTGCGCTTCGAGGGACAGGTCAGCGTCTTCTGGGCCGGGCACGGGCCCACCTACCGGGACCTCTATCCCGAGGCCCCGCCGGACGGGGAGGTGCCCAGCTGCGCGGAGGGCGGGGTCTTCGGGATGCTCCCCGCGACCATCGGCTCGGTCATGGTCACGGAGGCGGTCAAGCTCATCACCGGCACCGGGGAGCCCCTGCTCGGACGGGTGCTGCTGCACGACGCGCTCGCGATGACCTGGCGCGAGATGCGCCTGACCGCGGACCCGGACGCCGCCCCGGTCACCGCCGTGGCTGAGCCCGACGCCGTCTGCGCACTGCCCGGCACCGGCCCCGCCGAGTCGCTCACCGCGCCCGAGCTGGCCCTCCTGCTCGGGCGCCGCGCGCGCGGGGAGGCGGCCTTCGCCCTCGTCGACGTGCGCGAGGACTGGGAGCGGGAGCTCGTGGCCATCGACGGCGCCGTGGCCGTGCCCCTGCGGGAGCTCCTGGACCGAGGCGCGGACGCCCTGCCGCCGGAGGCCCGCGGCGCCGACCTCGTGCTGCACTGCAAGGCCGGGGCCCGCTCCGCGACCGCGCTCGCCGCGCTGCGGCCCCACTTCGCGCAGCGGGAGGAGCGGGTGCGGCACCTCGAGGGCGGGGTGCTGGCCTGGGTGGAGCAGGTGGAGCCGGGCAAACCGGTCTACTGACCGTTCCTGCGGTCCTGGACGCCTCACGGTGCCTCACGGCTCAACGTGCCACAGTGGCGAGGGAATCGGGCGAGCGGCGATTCCACGTTGTCGGGTGAGAGCACTCAGCGGTGGAACTCGAGGCGATGGACGTTCTCGAGTTCGATCTCGACTCGGCCGAGCTCGTTCTGGGCGGGAACCGGACAGTTCCAGGTATGGACGGGGTCCGTCAGCTCTTGTCCGTCCAACAGGGTCACCACTGCGTCGGCGCTCGAATCCTGCGCACGATCGCCAGACCGGTCTTCTGGCCGTTCCCAAGAATGAGGGCCCCGGTGTCACATGCCAGACCCACTGTTGACGCTGTGACGGTGGTGCTCGTCCCGTCCCCACCCGATGGCGTCGTTCTGGATCAGGATTCCCAGAAGCCCATCGATGGCCGTGATCAGCGCCGCTGCGGCGGTGATCATTCCCAAGTTCGCGGTGGCTCAGCATGATGACGCAGCCCTCGGATTGCCTGTCCGACAGCCTTGCGGCGTCCTATGAGCCATGGAATGCGAGACGTCTCGTCCCCAAAATTTGCGCCCGCATGTTGTGAACCGCAGAGATAAGTGGCGGCGTTCCAGCGGAGCTAAGTGGCCGCTCGAACCCGCGCGAGCAGATCCGGGTCGGCGATGCGGTCGACCTCGAGGCGATCAAAGTTTTCACCGACCTCCGGAGTGCGTCCCACTTCCTAGGTACTGGGACGCTCGGCGTCGAGATTTATGTTCGGGGACTATGGATATCGATTTGAGTGCCAGAAGTTAAGCCTAGAACTTAGTCCCATCTAGGCCGTACGGAACCGACTTCCGGTACGCTGGCTGCATGGAATTGGGCTACGCGCGGGTGTCGACGGCCAAACAGGACCTTGATCGCCAGATCGATGCCCTCCGGCAGGTCGGGATCGCGCCCGAGCGGATCTATGTGGACAAGAAGTCCGGGGCCACCACGGAGCGTCCCGGGCTGGCCGCGGCCCTGGCCTACGCCCGGGAGGGCGATGTGATCGTGGTGCACACCCTGGACCGCCTCGGGCGCACCGTCCGTGACACCCTCAACCTCATCCACGACCTCGCCGAGCGAGGGGTCGGGGTGCGCAACCTCGCGGACCCGATCAAGGTGGACTCCACCAACCCGAATGACCCGATGGCTCAGCTGGCGGTGCTGCTGCTGGCGCTGTTCGGGCAGATGGAACGCACCTACACTCTCGAGCGCGCCGCCCACGCCCGATCGGTGGCCACGGCCAAGGGCCGGCGGATCGGGCGACCCTCCGTGGTGGACCCGGACAAGCTCGCCTACGCGGCGCACCTGCGCGAGACCGGGCATACGATGGCCGAGATCGTGGCCAAGACCGGGATCACCCGCACCAGCCTCTACCGCCACCTCCCGCCGCGCCCGCCGGAGCCGGTGACGGCCGGACCGGTCACCGCCGCCGAGCCCGAGCCCGACCGCGGTCCGCTGGACTGACCCCCGTGGGGTGAGGGTGGTGGTGCAGCTGAGTCCGCAGGAGAGAGCGGCACTGTTGCGCCAGCACCTCGACGACGGGGTGTCGCTGACCCGGCTCGCCGCCCACGCCCAGGTCTCGGTCCGCACCCTGCAGCGCTGGGCCGCCGAGTATCGGGCGGACTCCTCCGCGGCCGGCTTGCAGCGCCAGGTCCGCAGCGACCGCGGCCACCGCCGGCTGCCTCAGGAGCTGATCGCGGTCATCGAGGCCCTGGCGCTGCGCCGCCCGGCACCGACGACCACGTTCATCCACCGCCGGGTGTGCGATCTGGCCCCGGAGCGCGGCTGGGCCCCACCGAGCTACTCGAGTGTGCGCAGTGTGATCGCCGCCATCGACCCTGGGCTGCGCACTCTGGCCCTGGAAGGTGACACCGCCTACCGGGACCGGTTCGAACTGGTGCACCGCCGGTCGGCGGTGGGGCCCAATGAGCAGTGGCAGGCCGATCACACTCTGCTCGACGTGGCGGTCCTCGACCACCGGGGGCGCCCGGTGCGGCCGTGGCTGAGCGTGATCCTCGACGACTACTCCCGTGCGGTCGCCGGCTACACCGTCTTCACCGGCGCTCCGAATGCCGAGCAGACCGCCCTGGCACTGCATCAGGCCGTGCTCGCCAAGCCCGACCCGCGGTGGCCGGTCCAGGGGCTGCCCGAGGTGCTCTACAGCGACCACGGGGCCGACTTCACCAGCACTCGGCTGGACCGGGTCTGCCTGGACACCCACATCCGGCTCATCCACTCCCGCGTCGGGGTGCCGCAGGGGCGGGGCAAGATCGAACGTTTTTACGGCACGATCACCACCGAGGTGCTCCCGCACCTGCCCGGGCACATCCCGCACGGCACCGGCGGCACCCCCACCTCACCACCGGCCCTGAGCCTGGAGCAGCTCGATGCGGTGCTGGGGCGCTTCCTGATCGAGGACTACCACGCCCGGGTGCACTCCGAGACCGGCCAGTCCCCGGCCGCCCGCTGGGTCGGGGCCGGGTGGATCCCGCGCACCCCGGCACGGGGTGAGGACCTCGACCTGTTGCTGCTCACCGCCGCGACCACCCGCATCGTCCAGCGCGACGGCATCCGCTTCCAAGGCACCCGCTACATCTCCCCAGTACTGGCCGCCTACGTCGGTGAGACCGTGACCATCCGCTACGACCCCCGCGACGCCGGCGAGGTGCGCGTCTACCACCAGGACGCCTACCTGTGCCGGGCGATCGCCCCCGAGCTGGCGGCCGAGACGATCACCCTCCAGCAGCTGCAGCAGGCCCGAGGAGCCCGACGCGCCGCGCTGAAGCAGCAATTGCGCGCCCGGCGCAGCCTCGCCGACGCCCTGCCCACCGACGACCGCTGGGCACCACCACCAGTACCCGCCCCGGCGCCGGGCCCGGCGGCTGACCCGACGGCGGACCGGGCGCCCCGACACCGATTGCGGACCTATGCCACCGACTGAGCCCGACTCCTCGCGGAGCCTGCTGGGCAAGGACGACGACGGCCGGCGCTTCCTCTCCGGCACGTCCGGGGAAATCACCGCGCTGGGCCCGCCCCCGGGTCCCGCATCGCCGCCGTTCCTTCCCACCCGGGAGCACCGCCGCTTCACCGAGTTCGCCGACACCGTCCGGACCAACCGCTACATCGGCCTGTGCTGGGGCCCGCCCGGAGTCGGCAAGACCCTCTCTGCCCGCCACTACGCCGGGGCCGCCGAATGGGGCAGTGGCAGCACCAGCTGATCACTGGCTGTGACCCCGGCCCGGTCCCGGACCGGGTCCTCCGCGCCCGCACCGCGCTGTGGACCCCGACCGTCACCGCCAGCCCGCGCCAGGTCGACCAGGCCCTCCCGCGGGCCTGTCAGCAGATCTCCTACGCCATCGACTACCACCGCCACGGCCACGTCGACCCGCTGGTGCACACCGCCTCGCGGTCCTCCGGGCTCACCGAACTGCTCATCATCGACGAGGCCGACCGGCTCAAGACCACCGGCCTGGAACAGGTCCGCGACTACTACGACCGCCACACCCTCGGAGTGATCCTCATCGGGATGCCCGGCATCGACAAACGCCTGGGACGCTACCCCCAGCTCTACAGCCGCGTCGGCTTCGCCCACGAATACCGCCAGCTCACCCCCGAAGAGCTCACCGCCGTCCTCACCCGCCGCTGGCACACCGATGGACTCGCCGGCGACGACGACGAGTTCACCCGCACGGTCGCGATCGCCACCATCGCCCGGATCACCGGCGGGAACTTCCGCCTCGTCGACCGACTCCTCACCCAGATTCAACGCATCCTGGAGATCAACCAGCTGACCACCGTCACCCCCGAAGTCGTCGAAGCCGCCCGCGACGCACTCCTCATCGGCCACTGACCACCGTCCCGGCCACCACGCCTGCAACCATCAGGCAGTGCCACCCGTCCCACTGCCCCTGGCTCATTGAGCCGGTCACCGATTCCTCGTATGGAACGCTACTAACCTGGCGATCGGAGACCCCGCTGCCTTCCGCCGCGAATCCTTCTGGGCCGGGGTTTACCGGATCTGCCGAGATCCGGATCGGAGTTGTCAATGCACGGGACGGGGGAGGAAAGCGATGAACGCACTCGAAGAGCGCTCGAGGACCTGGTCCCATCTCTTCGTAGTGCCGTGACCCTCCTCAGGGCGCGCAGGCGAGCGAGGGGCTTCCTTCATCGCGCGCCCGGCAAAGCGAACTTGACGACACGTTGCCGAGGCGGATGCATGGAAATGGGTAAGAGCACCGGGAGGGGGAATGGTAATGACACTTTCAGAGTTTCTGGCAACTTTCGGTACTTTTGAGCCCCATCTCCCCTCAGGATTCGCCACCGGATTCGCTGTGTTGGCTGGGCTGGCATGGTTTCGATTTCTCCATAAAATATACCCGCGCGTGGGGTGGATAGTCGCAGTGCTTCTAGCAAGCGCAGCCCTAGTCGTGACCGATGCTGCAGAGAGCGCACCTGGTGCAGACGATTCGCAGATCATTCTCGACGAATTTGTTGCGGTCCCATTTCTGTTCTTGTTCTATGTTCCGTGGCGACACCCCCATGCGCTGCTGAGCGTTGTAGGCACGCTCATCGTGTTTGGCACCCTTGACAGCCTCAAGCCATTCGGCCTGCAGGTTATCGAACGACTCCCCGGAGGGTTTGGTGTCGTCCTGGATGACATCGGCGCAGCTGTTCTATCAAGCGCCGTTGTATGGCTCGCATACAACTTCATGCTTGAACTCACCGTGAAGAGAGAAGTCAAGGATGAGGGCTGTGACTGTCATCGGTAAATGGCGGATTCTTGTCACAGGTGAGTGGAAGGGCTTGGGTTTCTCGCTCTCTGGTGGCGTTGGTTCGGTGGCGGTTGAGTCCGGGCTGCGGGATCTGGCATCGGTGGTTTCGGTGGTTGCTGTGTTCAGGGGGTGAAGCGGTGTCCCATGCCGAACTCGGTGCGGAAGTAGCGTGGGTGAGAGCTGTCAGGTTCGAGCTTGGCGCGGATCTGGGACATGTAGACGCGCAGATAGTTGGTTTTCCTCCTCAAAGCGGCCGGGTAACTAAAGTGGTGCAACTCAGGGCCACTGACCACCGTCCCGGTCACCACGCCTGCACCCATCAGGCAGTGCCACCCGTCCCACTGCCCCTGGCTCATTGAGCCGGTCACCGATTCTGCAGCGCATACGTTCGTTTCCGTACGTAAGGTCCGTCCATCAAGGCGGCCAATATCTGCCGTCGGAGCTGACTGTACGGAGACTGAGGACCTCGGATTTCGTAGCGCCTACGTGGGGAGAAACTGCTGAAACTTCCTTTGGCTGTCTGGCTGGAACTGTAGCTCTTAGACTTTCTCAACGTGCCCACCGGATGGTCGTCGACCCCAACGCTGTCCGCCTGCGGCGCCCTCCGTATGGCCGGGGACATCCGTACCCCCGCGACCACGGGTGGGTTCGTGGAGGGACGCACCCTGAGGACCCGGCGGAAGCGGAGCAGCCGATCCCGCGCAGACCTCAGCCCCTGGCCGCCCGTGGGGCGGTCAGGGGCTGAGTCGTTCTCCTACCGGGTGCTCCGGTGGGGCCGGTCAGGACTCATCGTCCTCCTCGGCACCGTCCTCGGTCTCGGTGCCCACGACGTCGAAGTTCTCGTCGAGCTGCACGTCGACCTCGGTGCCGTCGTCGAGGGTGACCTCCACCTCGTAGAGGCTCTCCTCGTCGCCGACCTCGGTCTCCGTGACCTCGCCGCCGCCGGTCTCGGCCAGGGCGGCCTCTACGGCCTGCTCGAGCGCCGCGCCGGTGATGGGCTCGTCCGCGTCACCGACGCCGGTCGCGACGGCGATGCCGCCGGAAGCGGCCACGAGAGCAGCCGCACCGATCAGGGACCCGGTCCTCTTGTTCATACGGAATGCCATGTGGTGCTCCTTTCGTCTGGAGTTCCCCACGGTAGGCGCCGAAGATGAGGCCACGATGAACGCCGGCCCGGGCGTTCTGTTCCGGCCCGGCCGGGCGTCCCGTTGCCTTTCGGACCATCGGGGAGGCCGGCGTAGGATGTGCCGGATGCGGATCCTGGTGGTGGAGGACGAGGCCAAGATGGCCGGCCTGCTGCACCGCGCGCTGACCGAGCGCGGCGACGTGGTCGAGGTCGCGGCCACCGGCGGCGACGCGGTCGCCCTGGCGGGCCTCGGGGAGTTCGACGTGATCCTGCTCGACGTGATGCTGCCGGACATGGACGGCTTCGAGGTCTGTCGGCGCCTGCGCGAACAGCAGGTGTGGGCGCCGGTGCTGATGCTCACCGCCCGCACCGGGGTCGAGGACCGGGTGCAGGGCCTGGATGCGGGGGCCGACGACTACCTCGCCAAGCCGTTCTCCCTCGAGGAGCTACTGGCCCGGATCCGCGCGCTGGCCCGCCGGGGGCCCGTCGAGCGGCCCGCTGTGCTGGCGGTCGGGGACCTCCGTCTCGATCCCGCCGCCCGCAGGGTGTGGCGCGGTGAGGAGGAGATCGGGCTGTCGGCCAAGGAACTGGTACTGCTGGAGACGTTCATGCGCCGCCCGGGGCAGGTCCTGTCCCGGGACCAGCTGCTGGACCACGCCTGGGACATGGCCTACGAGGCCCGTTCCAACATCGTCGACGTCTACGTGCGCCAGCTGAGGGAGAAGATCGACCGGCCCTTCCACCGGGACACCCTGGAGACGGTGCGCGGGGCAGGCTACCGGCTGAGGGCCGACTCGTGAAGGACCGCCTGCCGCTGCGCCTGAAGGTCGCGGCGGCCTTCGCCGTGGCGACCGCCCTGGTGCTGACCGGGCTCGCCTTCTTCGTCTACTACCGGGTCGAGGCCACCCTCGAACAGCAGATGCACACGTCGCTGCTGACCCAACTGGAGTCCGTGGCGCAGGCGGACCCGTCGCGACGGCTCGAGGTGGCTACCGCCGTGGACGGGGAGTCCTTCGCCCAGGTCCTGACACCGACGGGGGAGGTAGTCGCCTCCTCGGACGAGATCTCCGGCCCGCTCCTGCCTCCGGAACGGATGCCCCGCTCCCTTGGGGAGGACGTGGCGCTCACCCGGGAGGTGTGGCTGGCGGCCGAGGGGGAGCGGGAGCCTGCGATGCTCCTGGCTCGCCGTGATGACGGGCAGGTGCTGGTGGTGGGCACCTCGCGCGAGGACCTGGAGGACGCCCTGGAGGGCGTGCTGTCGCAGTTCCTGGTGGGCGTTCCCCTGGCGCTGCTCCTCGCCTCTGGGCTGGGGTACGTGGTGGCCGGTTCGGCCCTGCGGCCCATCGAGAGAATGCGCCAGCAGGCGGCCAGCATCTCGGCGCGCAACCTGGACGAGAGGCTGCCCCTGCCTGCGGCCCGGGACGAGATCCACCGGCTGGGCAGCACGCTCAACGCCATGCTCGAGCGCCTCGACGCCGCCCTCGAGCGGGAACGCCGCTTCGTCGCCGAAGCCGGCCACGAGCTGCGGACCCCCTTGGCGCTGCTACGAATGGAAGTCGAGCTGGCCCTGTCCCGCCCCCGCTCCTCCGAGGACCTCGCGACGGCCCTGCGGTCGGTCAACGAGGAGGTGGACCGGCTCAGCCGCCTCTGCGAGGACCTGCTGCTCCTGGCGACCTCCGACGAGGGCCGGCTCGTCCTGCGCAAGGAGGAGTTCGACCTCCGGGAACTGCTCAGCGCAGTGGCGGACCGGTTCGCCACGCGCGCCGGAGCCGAGGGACGGGCTATCACCGTGGCCGGCGACGCTCCGCTGCGGCTGCGGGCCGACCGGGCCCGCATCGACCAGGCCGTGAGCAACCTCGTCGACAACGCCCTGCGGCACGGCGGCGGCGACGTCCACATCGGCACGTCGGCGGAGGCGGACCGGGTGGTGATCCGTGTCACGGACGAGGGCGAGGGGATGGACACGAACGTGCTCGGATCGGCGTTCGAGCCGTTCCGGCGCGCCCCGGGCGCCCGCTCCACCGGCGCACGGGGCCTGGGCCTGTCGATCGTGCGGGCCGTCGTCGAGGAGCACGGCGGAGCGGCGAGCCTCACGGGCGGAGAAGACGGCCACGGGACCACAGTGACGATGACGCTTCCCACCTCCTGATCGCCGAGAGGCTTCTACGGAGCAGATGGTGGGAACGCACAGAGCGACCGGCCCGCGTCCCAAATTCCGTAGGCGCAGGCCGTTCCCTTGTGGGCGCGGCCGAGAGGCATATTACGTAACGTGCGCCCGGACGCATACCAATTCAGAGTCCTACGACTGCCATTTATTCCTGTTAGAACGCCGCCACTTACCTCTGCGGTTAACACACCCGCATGTTTCCGCGGTTCGACCTGTCTCGTAGCTATGTGCTTTATCCGTACCCCTAGAATCAGATACTCAACGTTAGTTGCGAGACAGATGAGGTGGACATGGGGAAGCTGATCGGGTATGCGAGAGTGTCGACGCGGCAGCAGGACGCAGACCGCCAAGTGTCTGACCTCCTACAGGCCGGCGTGCGGCGAGACGACGTCTATGTGGACAGTGGAGCGTCTGGAGGCCGTGCGTCACGTCCGGCCTTCGACAAGGCGGTGGCCGCCCTCGAGGAGGGCGACACGCTGGTGATCACCACTTTGGACCGGTTGGGGCGGTCGACGCAGAACATGCTGGCCTTCGCCGAGGCGCTGCGGGGGAGAGGTGCCGGGTTGCGGGTGCTGAACCTCGGTGGGGGAGACGTGGATACCGCGACCCCGATGGGCTCGATGGTCTTCACCGTGATGGCCGCCTTGGCCCAGATGGAGCTGGAGATCAAGCGGGAGCGGATCACCGACTCGGTGGCCAAGCGCCGGGCCGCCGGCAAGGACCTCGGCGGACGCCGCCAGACCTTCACCGACTCCCAGATCGGCAATGCTCTCCGGCTGATCGAGTCCGGGGAGCCGACCACCCAGGTCGCCCGCGACCTCGGCATGTCTAGGGCCACGCTCTATCGGCGGATCCGGGAACTGCCTTCCACGGTGAGCTGAGACCTCAACTGGTGCGCTTGGCCGACTCCCGCTGGATCGTGCGGTAGACCGTGGAGCGGGCCACCCCGAACAACTCCGCCAGCTCCGCCTGGGAGTGCTCCCCCTTCTCGTATAAGGACATCAGGTGCCGGCGCTGCAGGGTGGAGAGCTTCGGCTACCGTCCGCGCAGCCGGCCCTTGGCTCGGGCGATGGCCATGCCCTCGCGGGTGCACATCCGGATCAGGCCAGATGCGAACTCCGCCACCATGCTCAGCACGTTCCCGTGCGGGCGGCGCCAGTTATGCATCTGACAACACAGGTCTGCGGCGGACATTTGCCCGGGATACCCCGTGGACGGACCAGTTTGCCGATCAGCTCCGGCGGCGGGGCCCTGTGGCGAGAAGATCACATGCGTTGAGTTGCGACTGCTCGGGCCCTCACATTCGCTTCGCGGATCTGGTCTGTCATGTCGGTGTAGAACTCGTCGTGGGGGTCCTTGATGCCCCACCCGCGTCCGAGGTTCTCGATGTAGCCGCACCAGTGCCAACCGATGATCCAGGGCTCTGCAGCGGCCCGCGCTAGGCCGCTGGCGTAGTCCGCCCCGCGTTCGGCTTGGGTGTCCATGTCGCTCGTGCGGTGAGGGTTCATGTCCGTGGGAACCCAGTTGCCGATGTCTGCGATGACCACTGGCTTGCCCGTCAGTTCATGCCATCCGCGGAGGTCTTCGATCATGGTTGCGTACTCTTCGTCGGATTTCCCGGTGAAGTACTGGACGGAGAGGACGTCGACGAACGGCACCATGGCGTGCAGGACTGCTTCGGGAATGCCCTTGTTGCCGTTGTACCGGTCCCCGAGAATCAAGTGGTCCGGATCATAGCGCCGAATTGCCTCGGTGATCGTCCGGTAATACTGAGTAGCCACGTCGAACAGCTTCTGGTCGTGCTCGGCTTGGCTCAGTCCTTCGAATCCGGGCCAGAATCGTCCGGAGGCATGGGGCAACCATCCGGGGATGTCGACGAGGAAGTAGCCGACCAGGTTCGCGCTGCCTTTGTGATCCGACACCATGCGCCGGGCGAGCCAGTCCGCGTACTTGTGGAAGTCCTCGCCGTACACGTCTCGGTACGCCGGGTGGCCATTCCAGTCCTCGATCTCCTGCACACGGATCTGCACCACATAGGGCATTCCGGCGTCGAGAAGGTGCTGGTCGGGCCAGGGGTGGGAGTGGCCGAGGTCGACCGGGTCGCCGAACCAGTTCAGCGCCTCGCCCCATCCTCCGCTGATGTACTGGGACGTCCATCCGATGGTGTTGAAGTTCAGGCCCTGGAGGTCGCGGACGACCCCCTTGGTCCATGCTTGGCGTGAGCCGTATCTGCGTTCGAAGACCTCCACGTTGTGCGGGTAGCGGAGGTCGGTGTCATCGAGATGGTTGAGGGCCAGCGAGATGAACGGCTCGCCGTCCGGGTCGATGAAGCTCCAGGAGCCGTTCTCGCTCTGTGCCACGCGGAAGAATGCACCGGAATTGCCTGTGGTTGAGGACATCGTTCGTCGTTCCTTTCAGTCCTGGCGTCGTTGATGGTCTCTGCTCACCGGATCCCGCATTTGGGGGGCGGTGAACCCGAGGGCCGGGACGTGCTCGGCCGTCGGCGTCCCGGCACGCTGCTATTCCCGGCCGAAGAAGTCCAGGTAGGCGGATGCCAGCGCTTCGGGGTCTTCCTCCGCCAACTGGTGGCCCCACGGGAGAATGACTCCGCGCACGTCCTCGGCGACCTCGCGCATCTGGCGCTCGTTGTCGTCCCCGATGAAGTACTCGCTGCCGACCGCGAGGACAGGCATCGTGAGCTTCGTCTTCGCTGCCTCACGGTTCTGGTCGGCGTCGTCGAGGGTCGCACGGTAGATCTCGAGCATGCTCCGCAGGCCGCCCGGTGACGAGTAGCAGCGGATGTACTCGTCCAGGGCGTCGGGGGTAATGGCCTGTGGGTTGTGGGTCTCGTGCTTGATGAAGTAGTTGAAGTACTCCCGCTCTTTGCCGCTGATGAGGAATTCGGGGAAGTGGGGAACGCTGTAGAAGTTGATGTGCCAGAGCCACACGTAGGTGCTGACGTTCTCACGGGTGAGGAACGAGTAGTCCTCCAGGCCGAAGCCGGGGAGGATCATCTCTTGGTAGACGAGCTTCTTCACGCGATCGGGGTACTGGGCTGCGACCTGGTAGGCGGTCGAGGCGCCCCAGTCCTCTCCGACGAGGTTGAAGGTCTCGTATCCGAGGTGAGTGGCCAGCTGGGCGATGTCCTCGGCCATGTTCTTCATGTCGAAGCCGTCCTGAGGGTGCTCCGAATCTCCCAGCCCGCGGAGGTCCGGGGTGATGACCGTGTAGTACGGCGTCAGCAGCGGAACGACCCGGCGCCAGTGGTAGGACGTCTTCGGCACTCCGTGCAGCAGGAACAGCGGTTCTCCCTGGCCGGCGATAGCGTAGTGCAGGCGGACACCGTTGACGAATGCTCGACCGTGCTGGGCCGGGCGGCCGTTGTGGTCCTGGATGATCTCCATGATTTCTCCTCCTGTGTTGCGTTGTGGTGACCGGTGTCGGCCGGTGGGGTCAGTCTTGGTTGCTGAAGGCGGCGTCGAATGAGGACTCAGGTGTCTTCCAGAGCAGGGACCGGACATGGCGCAGGGCTTCGGGGGCACCGTGCAAGCGGTCCATTCCGGCGTCCTCCCACTCGATGGAGATCGGCCCGTTATAGCCGATCGACTTCAGCGCGCGGAAGGCGTCCTCCCAGTGGACGTCGCCGTGGCCGGTGGAGACGAAGTCCCACCCGCGCCGCGGGTCGCCCCAGGGCAGGTGCGAGCCCAGAATCCCTGACCGACCTGTGGCCGGGCGCAGGCGGGTGTCCTTGCAGTCCACGTGGTAGATCCGGTCGGCGAAGTCGGTGATGAATCCGACCGGGTCGATGCCCTGCCACAGCATGTGGCTCGGGTCCCAATTGAACCCGAAGGCTTCGCGCCGGTCGATCGCTTCCAAGGCTCGGACGCTGGTCCAGTAGTCGTAGGCGATCTCGGAGGGGTGCACCTCGTGGGCGAAGCGCACCCCTTCGCCGTCGAAGACGTCGAGGATCGGGTTCCACCGGTCGGCGAAGTCCTGGTATCCGGCGTCGATCACGGACCGCGGGACCGGGGGGAACATGGCCACGTACTGCCAGATGGACGAGCCGGTGAATCCGACCACGGTGTCGCAGTCCAGCTTGCGCGCCACCTGGGCGGTGAGCTTGAGCTCCTGCGCCGCCCGCTGCCGCACGCCCTCTGCCTCGCCGTCGCCCCAGATGCGGGAGCCGACGATGGCCCGGTGCCGGAAGTCGATGGGGTCGTCGCAGACAGCCTGGCCCTTGAGGTGGTTGGAGATCGCCCAGACTTTCAGCCCGTATCGGTCGAGGATTTCGGTGCGCCCGGCCAGATAGGCGTCGTCCTCCGCCGCCTGCCACACGTCCAGGTGATCCCCCGAGCAGGCGATCTCCAGCCCGTCGTAGCCCCACTCGGCGGCCAGCCGGGCCACCTCTTCGAAGGGTAGGTCGGCCCATTGGCCGGTGAACAAGGTGACGGGGTGGGAGTTCTCATGAGTCATGATGGGTTCCTTTTCGAGTTCGCCGGCGTATCCGTCGCGCTCCGGAAGCGAGCCGATGGGGCAGGGAAGTGTTCCAGGGCAGCGGGTGTATCAGTTGATGTCCACCCATTGACCGGAGGCGGCGGACGAGAGGACGGCGTCGGTGAGAACTGCTGCGCGCAGGCCGTCGTCGAAGGTCGGTAGCCCGTCCACTTCCTCGCCCCCGGCGGCCCGGTAGGTGTCGGCGACGAAGGAGGTAAACGCGTCGCGCCACCCTTGGGGATGTCCTGCCGGGGACTGGTCGTAGGCGGTGGACAAGGGCGAGGCGTCCTCGTCGGCTCGATTCCAGATCCGGGTCTGCTCCCGCCCACCGATCCATAGGGTGTTCGGTTGTTCCTGGTGGAATTCGTAGGAGTGCACGGGGGTGTCCACGGCGATGCGCAGGTCGTTCTTGTGCCCCGGTGCCGCCTGCGAGATCGTGGCGCTGCCCAGGGTTCCACCGTCGAGCCGGAAGACGAGCACGGCCGCGTCCTCGGTTCTGACCGGCTCGGGGCTCGGCCCTCGGGTGTCGTAGACGGTGGACAGGTCGGCGATGAGGGAGGTGATGCGTTGCCCGGTGACGAACTCCAGGAGGTCGCACCAGTGGACTCCGATGTCGGCGAAGGCCCGGGACTGGCCACCCTGGGTGGAGTCCACCCGCCAGTTGGTGTCCGTGGGGCGCGACAGCCAGTCCTGCAGGTAGTTGCCCCGCACCAGGTGAGGCGTGTCCTGCGCGGACGACAGACGGGCCCGCAGTTCACGGATTGAGGAGTAGAAGCGGTAACCGAATGGGACGGTGGCCACCAGATCGGTGGTCCGCCAGTGATCGACCATGGCCTGCGCGTCGGCCTGGCCGGTGGCCAGCGGCTTTTCGCAGATCACGTGCTTGCCGGCCTCAAGGGCGGCACGTACGAGATCGGGGTGGGTGTCGTTGGGGGAGCAGATGTGCACCACCTCGACGCGGGGGTCTTCGATGAGTTCCAGGGGGGCTGAGTGCACTTCCCCGGCTCCCGTTTGCTGACCTGCGCGCTGAGCGGATGCCGCGTCTCGGCTGGCTGCGGCCAGCACCTCGTGTCCCGAGGCGCGCACCGCGTGGGCGTGGACGCGGGCGATCATGCCCCCGCCAATGATTCCTGCGCGCACTGGACTACTTCCTCCGCGCTAGGGCCACGGCGAGGATGATGATGACGCCGCGGACGATGTTCTGTTGGCTGGTATCCAGGCCTGCCAGCACTAGACCGTTGTTGATCACGCCGATCAGCAGCGCCCCGATCACGGATCCGACGACGGCTCCGCGCCCACCGAACAGGCTGGTGCCGCCGAGGATGACCGCCGCGATGACGGACAGTTCGTCCCCGCTGCCCCACTGGTAGCGGCCGGACTCCAGGCGTCCGGCGTAGAGCATGCCGGCGATCGAGGCGGCCACGGCGGAGGCCATGAGAACGCTGAAGATGATACGGCGCGTGCGCACGCCGCTGTAGATGGCGGCCTGCTCGTTGCCGCCGGTGGCCAGCACCCGACGGCCGTAGGCGGTGCGGTGCATGACGATCGCCCCGATGATGGTGGCGATGACAACCCAGATGAGCAGAGCCGGGATCGGGCCGATCGACCCACCGCCGAAGAAGGCGTTGAAACCGGGCGAGAGGATGGGCTGGGGGGCGGAACCGGTGATCCACATGGCCACACCCAAGGCGATGCCCATCATGCCCAGGGTGACCAGGAACGAGGGAATCCGGGCAAAGGCCACCAGGCTGCCATTGACCAGTCCGACGAGCACGCCGGTGCCGATTCCGGCCAGGGCACCGGTGACAGGACCGCCGGCGGCCACGCCCATGGCTGCGGTGACACTGGCCAGCCCAGCGACGGCGCCGACGGACAAGTCGATCTCCGCAGAAGCGATCACGAACGTGACGGCCACGGCCATGAAAGCGATCATGGCCGTCTGTCGGAAGATGTTCAGCAGGTTTTCGACGGTGGCGAAGCCTGAGTCGTTCAGGAAGATGACGCAGATCCCGTACACCAGGACCAGGCCGATGTAGATGATGTAGCTGCGCCAATCCACCGAGCTCTTGCGGGCAGCGGTGTCCGCCTGAGCCGGGGCTGGGGTGGAGGTAGAGGTGGACATGGTCAGACTCCCTGAATGGTCAATTGGAGCGACTCTTCGTCTTCGATCTCGGAGCGGTCCAGAGTGGATTGGAGGTGGCCCTTGCGCAGGACCAGGATGCGGTCGCTGACCGCCAGCAGTTCGGTCAGTTCAGAGGAGATCAGCACCACGGAGGTGCCGGTTCGGGACAGTTCTCGGATTAGCTCGATGACTTCGCCCTTGGTGCCGATGTCGATGCCGGCCGTGGGCTCGTCCAGAATGAGGATCTTGGGTTCGGTGGAGACCCAGCGGCCCAGGACGACCTTCTGCTGGTTGCCACCGGACAGCAGCCGGATCTCGAGGTTGGGGGTCGCCCCTTTCACCTCGAACTTCTTCAGCACCTCTGTCACGAACTGTCGTGAGCGCCGTTCATCCATGAGCGGGCCTCGGCGGAATCGGCCGAGCAGCGGCAGCAGCAGGTTGTCGCGGATGCTGTGAGAAAGCACCAGTCCTTGTTCACGGCGGTCCTCGGGCACGAGAGCGAATCCCGCTTCCATGGCCGAGACCGGGGTCGTGACGGAGACAGGCTCCCCGTCAACGAGGATCTCGCCGCTGCGGTGCTTGTCGATGCCGAAGAGAGCTCGCGCGAGCTCGGTACGGCCTGAGCCCATCAGCCCGGCCAACCCGAGGACCTCCCCGGGGTGAACGGTGAAGGAGATGTCCTCCAAACCATGGTCGGTGGACAGGCCCTTCACCTCCAGTCGCGGAGTCCCGGAACGATCCACCCCGTGGGTCTCGTAGGCCAGCGCGTTCTCCAGCCGACGCCCGACGATGGCCTCGACGAGATCCTCCGGGGTTATGTTGGCGGCGTGATCCGTCAGCACCACGGCCCCGTCGCGCATGACCGTGATGCGGTCGGTGACCCGGTAGATCTCCTCCATGCGGTGAGAGATGTAGACGATGCCGATCCCTTGGGACGTCAACCGTTTGATCAGCTCGAAGAGAATCTCCGATTCTTTCTTCGACAAACTTGCGGTGGGCTCATCGAGGATGAGCACCCGGGCGTTCTGAGAGATGGCCTTGGCGATCTCGGTCAGTTGCCAGTACGCCGTGCTCAACCGATCTACGGAAGCTTTGGGGTTGATGGGCAGCCGGAAGGTCTCGAAGATCTTTTCCGTCTCACGCTCCATGGCCTCTTCGTCGATCAACCCCAAAGCATTGCGGGGTTCTCGGTTGAGGAAGACGTTCTGGGCGACACTCAAGGTGGGGACCAGGCTGAACTCCTGGAAGACCATGCCCACCCCCGCCTCGCGGGCGGCGATCGGGGAGTTGATCGTCACAGGATGCCCGCCCACGGCGATCTCCCCGGCGTCGGCGCTGTAGACGCCTTGCAGGATCTTCATGAGCGTGGACTTGCCCGCTCCGTTCTCTCCAGCGAGGGTGTGGACCTCACCGGCGAGCACTTCGAAGTCCACTCCCTGCAGCACCCGGTTGGCGCCGAAGGCTTTCTCGATGCCTTGCATGGACACGGCGACGGTCCCGGTCGTGGGCGAAGAGGGTGCGGTTGCGCTGGACATGGCTACTGCAGCCCTTCCACGGTCACCCATTGCCCGCTGTCGGAGGACTCCAGGATCGCGTCGGCGACCTTTTCGATCTGGTAGCCGTCGGCGAAATCCGGGCTGGCTGGGGTGCCGTTGACGATGGCGTGGAAAAGGTCGTGGGCCTCGATGATCTTGGTTTCGCCGTAGCCGATGCCCAGGGCGGGGATGGGCCACAGCGCTTCCCCGTTCGGGTGGGCGGGGCCGGTGTAGATCGTGCGGAGGCCTCGCTCGGCGGGATCGTCGGAGGCGAAGATCACCTGCAGCTGGTCCCGCTTCTCGTAGTCGAAGGTGATGGAGCCTTCGGTGCCGTGGATCTCGAAGGTCAAGAAGTTGTTCCGGCCCCAGCCGTTGCGGGTGGCTTCGATGCTGCCGATCGCCTCGTTGTCAAAGCGGAGCATGGTCATGACCTCGTCGTCGACGTCGACGGTTTCCTTCGGGGCGTTGGCGTCACCGCCGGCACCGAGCTTGTCGACGGTGCCGCTGGGTACGGGGCGCTCCGGGATCCAGGTGCGGGCTTGGGCACTGACCGCGGAGATCTCGCCCACCAGGTACCGGGCGATGTCGACGACGTGGGTGCCGATGTCGCCCAGGGCACCGCTGCCGGCGATGTCCTTGCGGAAACGCCAGGACAGCGGGGAGTCCGGGCTGGCCGACCAGTCCTGCAGGTAGGTGCCGCGGAAGTTGAGGATCTTGCCGATGCGTCCTTCGTCGATGAGCTTCTTGGCGTAGGTGATCGCGGGGGTACGGCGGTAGTTGAAAGCGACCATGGTGGTGCGGTCCGAGGCCTGTGCCGCCTCGTACACGGCCTTGGCCTCTTCGGCCCCACGGGCCAAGGGCTTCTCGGAGATCACGTGCTTGCCGGCCTGCAGGGCGGCGATGGCGATCTCCGCGTGCAGGTGGTTGGGGGTGGCGATGTCGATCACGTCGATGCTCGGGTCTTCGATGGCCGCACGCCAGTCCGTGCCCGAGCGGTTCCACCCGTAGCGGGCCGCAGCATCGGCTGCGGACTCCTCGTTCACGTCGATCAGCAGCTCCCGTACCGGCTGGGCCGGGGCCGGCCAGAAGAACATCGGCATGGTCGCGTAGGCCATGGAGTGTGCCTTGGCCATGAATCCGGCTCCGATGATGGCGATCTTCAGCTCTTGCATTGTCATTGCTCCGATTCTCGTGCTGGTTCAGATGTCAGTTCGTGGGCGGGGTGCACTCGACGTAGGACTCCCGGATGGGCTCGGGAACGTCCTGGTGGTAGATGTCCTGCCAGGCCTCCAGCAGGTTGCCGTGGTGCACCGGCAGGGCGCCGAGGGCCACGTAGGGCGGTGCGTCTTTTCCGAGCAGTCCGTAGGCGGCCAGGGTGGCCTCGGCCACACCTTGGTCGTAGGGGCGTTGGGCGCCCAGCCCGGCCACCGCAGTGTTCTGGGCCATGGCGATCGCCACGTTCAAGCCCAGATCCTCGGTGGTGATCGTGATGTCCTCGCGTTCTGCCGTACGGACGGCGGCCATGATCCCTTCTGTGGGTACGTCCCAGACCCCCCAGAGGCCGTCGATGTCGTCCTGGTGCCTCAGGAGCATCGCGTTGGCGGTGTTCTGGGCTTCTCCGGCCAGGTCGGCGCCGGAGATGCCCCGCTCGGCGATGATGTTGATGCCGGGGTACTCGTTCTCGATGGTGTCGGTGAACCCCTCGTGACGCTGGTTGGTCACGAAGAAGTCGACCCCGTATTTGATCACCCCGATGTTCCCCTCCCCCTGCAACGCCTGAGCCATCAGGTGGGCGGAGACGACGCCGTTGCCGTAGTTGTCGGCAGAGACCGCGGAGATGTAGTCCTCACCGGGAACGAAGCCGGCCGGCACGTTGTCCATGAACACCAGATCGATCCCGGCTTCGGCAGCCCGGCGATAGGCTCCCGCCGTGGCCACGGCGTCCGTGGGGATCGAGATCATGATGTCGGGCTGGCGCGCGATCATGTTCTCGATGTCCGAGACCTGTTTGCTCGGGTCCTGTCCGGCGTCGGTGACGCCGATGACCTCGATGCCGAGTTCGGCGAACCGTGTTTCCAGCCCGTTGAGCTGCGCTGCGGTCCAGTCGTCGCCGGTGTAGTGCATGACGATGGCCGCGGTGGCCTTCTCGGCCTTGACCTCCTCGATCTCGTTGCCTGTCAGCTCCAAGGTGTCGGCGGAGACCGGCTCTTCCCCCTGGGGTCCCTTGCTGAGGACTTGACCTTCCATCTCCTGCAGGGCTTCCTGGGCCGGGGCATAGTCAGGCAGCAGGCACGTGCTGTTTGTGGTGGTGGAGGCACATGCGGTCAGGGAAACCGATAGGGTCACCAGGCTGGCTGCTGTCGCCAGACGGGCTCGGCGGTTCACAGTCCCAGGCCTCTCAGGTACTGGCGGCTGCGCCGAGCGGCCTCCGCCGGGTCGCCGTCGTAGTAGTCCAGCTCTACGACCACCCAGTCGTCGTAGTGCGCCTCCTGGACGGCGTCGAGAATGCCCCGGAAGTTCAGTTCCCCATCCCCCAGCGGCAGGAAACGACCGCTGGTGGAGTCGTAGTCCTTCAGGTGCACCAGCGTCAGGCGGTCGGAGTACTTGCGCACGGCTTCGGCTGGGTCCCCGCCGCCGGCGGCCAGGTGGGCGGTGTCGGGGCAGAAGCCGATGCCGGTCTCGGCGAAGACGGTCTCCAGCTGCTCGGGGGACTGCACGATCGTGCCCAGATGAGGATGGAAGCAGGCGCGCAGGCCGTTGCTCTCGGCGATCTGCGCCACGGTGTCCAGCGCGCCACCGAGCCGCTTGTAGTCGTCCTCGCGGGTGCCGGCCGCGCGGATGGCGCCACCACCTAGGACGAGGTGACCTGCCCCGGCCGCCGCGGCGAGTTCGGCCGTGGAACGGACCTTGTACAGCTCGTCCTCCAGGGCGTCGGCATAGATGAAGCTTCCGCCGGTGTAGACGCTGACCAGTTCCAGTTCGTGGTCGGAAAGCTTGGACTGGAGGTCGCCCAGGTGGGAGGAGAAGTCGTGGAGGTTGCCCTCGAACATCTCCACCCCGGAGTACCCGGCCTGCTGGATGGGGGCGAACGAGTCGGTCACCGTCCCGGCCGATCGGTAGTAGAGGTCCTTGATGCTGGTGACGCCGGTGGGGTCGCCGATGACTCCGCCCCACGTGATCGAGTGGTACGCCAACTTCACTGTCTGCTCCTTGGGGTGTGAGGGAACTCACGTGTTATGTTGTTCACGTGCAGACTATTGCCGCTCATATACATAAGTCAAGGGTGTCTACCGCACGTTCCGCCGGAAAGGAGGTTGGATAGGACCATGCCCACTCCCGCTCTGCTGTCCGGTATGGACGCCAACCTTGCCCACAGCGCCGCTCTCACCCTGGGAATCATTCGCAGGGAAGGGCCCCAGACCCGGCCCGATCTGGCAGTCAAGACCGGTCTGGGGCGCACCGCCCTCGCCCAGCGCCTCACCGTCCTGCAGGAGGCGGGCCTGGTGATGGAGGGGGAGTACGGAGAGTCGACCGGTGGGCGTAACCCCCGCCTCCTGCGTTTCAACGCCTCAGCCGGGATCATCCTCGGCCTAGAGCTCGGGGCCACCTCGTTCACGGTCGGTGCCACGGATCTGGCGGGCAACGTGCTGGCTCTCCGCAACGCAGTTCATGAGATCGCAGCCGGGCCCGAGCCCGCACTCTCTCGGGCCGAGGAAGTGCTCAAGGATCTGCTGGTCGAGGCGAACCTTTCGGAGAGAGACGTCTGGGGCGTCGGCGTAGGGCTGCCCGGTCCTGTCGAGTACGCCACCGGACGCCCTAGCGCACCGCCGATCATGCCGGGATGGGACAACTACCCCGTGCGAGAACGACTCACGGCTGCGTTCCGGGCCCCGGTATGGGTCGACAACGAGGTCAATGTGCTGGCCCTCGCCGAGCTGAGATCCAGGCGAGAGCTCTGGGGCCAGGACTTCATCTACGTGAAGATCGGCACCGGCATCGGAGCGGGCCTCGTCTCGGCCGGGCGGTTGCACCGCGGGGCCCAGGGCAGTGCCGGAGACATTGGGCACGTGGCTGTGGCCGGGGCCGAGAACGTGGCGTGTCGGTGCGGCAAGTACGGGTGTCTCGAGGCCATCGCCGGCGGCGGAGCACTGGGGCTCCAGGGGCTGCGCGCCGCCCAGAACGGTCGTAGCCCCATCCTCCATAAGCGATTCACCGAGACCGAGAACATCACAGCCCAAGATGTCGTTACCGCAGCCCGCGATGGAGATCACTTCTCCGTGGAAGCCCTCACCCACAGCGGTAAGACCATCGGCTCGGTCCTGTCGACGCTCGTCAACTTCTTCAACCCATCGATCATCTTGATGGGCGGAGGTGTCGTTTCAAGCGGCGGACAATTGCTGGCAAGCATCCGTGAGACCGTCTATCAACGCTCTCTACCCCTGGCCACGCGGGACCTGATCATACGCCCTGCTCGCCTGAATAGCACCAGAGAAGGTGGAATCATTGGCGCCGCCCACCTGGCACTCGACGAGCTCTTCGATCCGGCCACCTTCCAGCGCCTCATCACTCATGGGCCGCCGCGCAGCGTGGATGAACTGCAAGCCGCGACCGCTCTCGCTTAGGACGGCCCCCACCGGCCAATAAATTCGCATTCTGGGTGTCGAGGGCGATGCCTGCGATGAAAACCGGCTCTGGCGTTGCAGCTGGGGTTCCCTCGAGTGCGTCTCGCCCGCAGAGGTTGCTCCGATCCCAGACTGGAGCCGACCTCATAGTTGCTGGGAGACCGTGGCCAGCGGAGCCAAGAGCGGTTCTGTACTCTTCGCTTTACATATGGTCCGGATACCGGACATCGACCCACGACACTTGCATCAGTCCCGGCCGCATCCGCGAGCAGTCCTGTCGGGCCGCTGAGCGACACTGGGAGCATGACCGAGATGAGTGCCGTAGAAGCGCGAACGTTCTGGAAAGCGTTGGTGGATAACGCATCCGCACTGATTTCGGATGCCCACGTTTTACTCGCTGCCGAGTCATACGGACGCGCCAGGTCGCTTACCGTTTTGGCGCAGGAGGAGCTGGGCAAGGCGCTGTGGATCTACGAGACCTCCAAACAGGCTTGGAGCGAGGGCGACGACACGCCCCGCGTTGTGAATGCGCTCAAGCAGTACGGACGCGACCACACGAAGAAGTACCTGGAAGCCGTCGTGTTCGGGACTGCCGCACCGATGGGTGACGTCAGATCCCGTGTGGGGTATTGCGATAGCCTCGTCCCCGGCGTTGTCCCTATAACTCCTTGGTAGGAGAGCAGGGGGTAGAAGCACCGGTTCAGAAGTTCGAACGTCTGGACGACGAAACCCGGGCCACTGTCTTTGGGGCTCAGGCGGTGGACATCGAACCCTCTTCGAGGGGGCGGGGTGGGGCCCCCAGGAGCCGGCCCGCGGGCCGGCACAGTGCCAGAAGGACGAGCCCGAGAGCGGCGATGCTCCCGGCCAGCGCGGGGGAGTGCGGCCACCATCCGGAGAGGATGAGGAAGCCGGGCAGGCCGGTCGTCAGCAGGGCGTTGCCGATGGCCAGGACGCCTACCGCAGGCGCTAGCTCGGTGCGGTCCCGTGCCAAGAGCACGAAGAATGCGGACCAGAGGATTGCCCACATCAGCCACTGCACGGCAAGAACTCCGTCGTTGAGTGCTACCCAGGAGTGCGCGGCAAAACCAATCCCGCTAACGGCCACGACCAGGGAGAACCAACCCAGCCCGTGGTGTGGCCAACCGGTGATCAGGTTGACACCCAGCCAGAGGTACGTGAAGCCGAAAAAGTACAGCCCTGCGGCCTCGGCGACCCTGGTCCCGTCGCCTCCGGCCGAGACGATGAGCAAGGTGGGCACTACCACCTGCAGCACACCCACGAAAACGTTCAGCGGAGCGGCTCCGGGGCCACTGACGTAGCCCAGCAGCATCATCCCGTTAACGAACAGGACCGCACCGACGTATAGAAGGCCGACGGCGCTCATGAGCGAACCTTTCAGTGAAAGCTACGGTCCGAGCACCAGGGCACGGTCATGGCTGTTTTCGACATTTCTCCACGAGAGCTCATCCCCTCGGGCAGGGCAGGACATGGCCTCGTTGCCCCAGGCTGAGCCTGGCCCAACGAGGGCACGACCGGCAGGGGCTTCACGAGGAGAGATCCCGAGGGGGCAGTTCTGGAATGCCTTTTCTCGGGTGGGTGGACCAGCCCGGACCTTCGCCGTGGTCAGTCAAAGCCGGATGAGGGCTCCGTGATTGTGACGGTGGCCGGTGGCGGGGGTGTCAGCTCTCCCCGCGGCGCAGGAGGCGGCCCCTGGGCGTGCTGAAGTCGACCGGCGTGCCCCGCAGGAAGGTCCGGCGCACCCTCCCGGACAGGGCCTTGCCCTGGTACGGCGTGATGGGGTTCTTGTGGTGCAGCCGTCCGGCGTCCACCACGAAGGCGTCGTCGGCGGCGAAGACCACGAGGTCCGCGTCGTAGCCGAGGGCCAGCTTGCCCTTGGAGCGCAGCCCGGCCCGCTGGGCAGGCTTGGTGGACATCCACTCCACCACCCGTTCCAGCCCCACGCCGCGGCGGCGGGCCTCGGTCCAGATCAGGGAGAGCCCCAGCTGCAGGGAGGACACCCCGCCCCACGCCACCCCGAAGTCCCCGTTGTCCAGGTCCTTCAGGTCCAGGGTCGAGGGGGAGTGGTCCGAGACGATGAAGTCGATGGTCCCGTCGAGCAGGCCCTCCCACAGCAGCTCGCGGTTGCCGGCCTCCCGCACGGGCGGGCAGCACTTGAAGGCGGTGGCGCCGTCGGGGACCTCCTCGGCGAGCAGGGTGAGGTAGTGCGGGCAGGTCTCGACCGTGATGTCCAGGCCGTCCCGCTTGGCGGTGGCCAGCATGGGCAGGGCGTCCGAGGAGGACAGGTGCAGGATGTGCGACCGCGCTCCGGTCCAGCGGGTGCGCTCGATGACCTCGGCGATCGCGAGGTTCTCCGCCCCGCGCGGCCGGGAGGCCAGGAAGTTCTGGTACAGGTCCCCCTCCGGCTGCGGGGCCCGGTCGATGGCCCGGGAGTCCTCCGCGTGCACGATCATCAGGGAGTCGAAGGTCTTGATCTCCGCGAGGTCCTCCTCCATCTCGTCGGCCTCCAGGTGCGGGAACTCGTCCACCCCGGAGTGCAGCAGGAAGCACTTGAAGCCGAAGACGCCGTCGTCGTGCAGCCCGCGCAGGTCGGGGGTGTTGCCGGGGATCGCCCCGCCCCAGAAGCCGACGTCCACGAAGACGTTGTCCTGGGCGAAGAGGCGCTTGTACTCGAGGGCCGGCACGTTCACGGTCGCCGGGATCGAGTTGAGCGGCATGTCCAGGACCGTGGTGACGCCTCCGGCGGCGGCGGCCCGGGTCGCGGAGGCGAAGCCCTCCCACTCGGTGCGGCCGGGCTCGTTGATGTGCACGTGGGTGTCCACCAGCCCGGGCAGCAAGGTCTCGTCGTCGGCGAGCTCCACGACCTC